>NZ_JAQYWW010000971.1:0-677 GCF_036322525.1 Streptomyces sp. BE20
ACGGCCGGATCCCGCCGACGGCCCAACTCGCCCCGAACGACCGAAATGACCGAACCCCAGCAACTTGCTCGAACCACCCACCACCCCGGACAACCCCCCAGCTCCCGAACTCTGCTCCCCGCGCCTGCGGGGCTGTTCCCGGTTGCCAGCACGGGACGGACGTCCTGGAGCGCTGCTCCCCGCGCCTGCGGGGCTGTTCCCGCTGCGGGCCGAGGTCGCGCAGGCACCGCTGACTGCTCCCCGCGCCTGCGGGGCTGTTCCTCTCGTTGATCTGGCCCGTGGCGAGCTGGGCCCCTGCTCCCCGCGCCTGCGGGGCTGTTCCCCGGGTGACCGGCGCGTTGCGGGAGCCGACGCCCTGCTCCCCGCGCCTGCGGGGCTGTTCCCTCGCTGTCCGCCAGCGAGCCGACGAGGCCGACTCTGCTCCCCGCGCCTGCGGGGCTGTTCCCGCGCAGACCGTACGGGAGGACCACCAGCAGGCCCGCTCCCCGCGCCTGCGGGGATGTTCCCTATCACTCTTTGGTGATAGTCCGGCCCGGGTGCTGCTCCCCGCGCCTGCGGGGATGTTCCGGCGGTCTCGTCGGCGCCGACCTCACGAAGCTCTGCTCCCCGCACCTTGGGGATGTTTCCTTGTTCCCCTGGGTGCAAGCGCCCAGGGGATCCTGCCTTATGCCTTTGAG
>NZ_JAQYWW010000972.1:0-327 GCF_036322525.1 Streptomyces sp. BE20
CGGACCAGGCCGCCCTGCTGTACCGCTCCCACCGCCCCCAGCACCTCCTCCGGGTCGGCGTCCACGGCGCACGCGGCGCCCAGCAGCTCCACACCCTGCACCACCGTGGCCCGGACGTCCACCCGACCGTCCCCCTCCGCCTCCTGCTCGGCTACCGCGACGGGGACATCGACCACCTCCGCGACCACCGGGTCGAGGCCCACGCCCACTTCCAGCACACCCGCACCGCACAGAACCACAAACACCGCGCACAACCAGGCCAAGAACACCCCCACATCCAACACAGCAACCTCGCAGACGAAGACACAGCGAGTAACCACCCCACAA
>NZ_JAQYWW010000973.1:0-347 GCF_036322525.1 Streptomyces sp. BE20
GGGGGGGGGGGCCCAGCAGCTCACAAACAACCAAAAAAAAAAACACCCACAACCCACCCCCCCCCCCACAAAACAAAAAAAAAACACCCCCCGAACACCCCACGGCCCACCCCCCACCCACCCCCCCCCCGCGCCCCCCCCCCCCCCCCCCCCCCCCCCCCGCCGTCCGCCCACCGCCACCACCACAACCACCCCCACCCCCCCACCCCAACCCCCCCCCCCCCCCCCCCCCCCCCCCCGCCAAGGGAGCGGCCCCACCCCCCCCCCAACCCCAAACATCCCCCCAACAACCACACCAACCACCCAGCCACCCACAACCCAAACTACCCCCCCACAACCAAACCCCA
>NZ_JAQYWW010000974.1:0-579 GCF_036322525.1 Streptomyces sp. BE20
CGATGTCGCGCAGCAGCGGGAAGAGCACGAGCCGTTCGTCGAGGAACGCGGGCCGCAGCGCGCCGAACAGCGCGACGAGGAGCAGGGTCAGGAGGAGCAGGCCGAGTCGCTGGTTGACCCAGAACGGGAGCCGGTGTGCCTTGCCGGGGGGTTCGGCCAGCTCGTCGGGGTGTGTCGTCGCGGTGTCGGACGGCGCGGTGGGGGTGCTCATGCGACCCTCCGGTTGTCGATGGCGTCCATGTCCCAGTCGATCCCGATGCCCGGGGTGTCGGGAGCGACGGCCATGCCGTGGTGGACGGCAAGTTCGGTACGGGTGACGGCCCGCAGTTGGGGGATGTACTCGACGAACGCGCCGTTGGGGACGGCGGCGGCGAGGCTGACGTGCAGTTCCATCAGGAAGTGCGGGCAGACCTGGACGTTGTGGCTCTCGGCCAGGTGGGCGACCTTGAGCCAGGGGGTGATGCCGCCGACGCGGGCGGCGTCCACCTGCACGATGGACGCGGCGCCGGCCTCCAGGTAGGTGCGGAACTGCGCGAGCGAGTACATGGACTCGCCGACCGCGACGGGGATGCGGGTGGC
>NZ_JAQYWW010000975.1:0-531 GCF_036322525.1 Streptomyces sp. BE20
CACCGCCCACAGCACCGGCTGCACCACCTCCACCCGCGCCAACCAGTCGTCCCCGCCCCACACCACCGCCACCACCGACAAGCCCCTCAACGGCAACACCGCCGCAACACACTCCCCCAACCGCACCGCCCACCCGCGCCCCCCCACCCGCCGGCTCCCACCCACGCACCACATCCGCCCCCGGCGCCCCCCCCGACAACATCCCCCCGTCAACCCCGAGATCCACCACCGCCCAGGAACGCGCCGCGACCACCCGCGCCCCGTCCTCCACCGAGAGCGCCCCCGCCACCACCGCGGCCACCACCTCACCCAGCGAAAGACACACCACCGCGGCGGGAACCACCCCGAACGACACCCACCACGCCGTGAGCGCCACACCCACCGCCCACAGCACCGGCTGCACCACCTCCACCCGCGCCAACCAGTCGACCCCGCCCCGCAGCACCGCCTCCACCCACAACCCCGTCCACGCCAACACCGCCTACACACACGACACCAACCGCTCCGCGACCGCTCGCGACCCCACCAGCC
>NZ_JAQYWW010000976.1:0-320 GCF_036322525.1 Streptomyces sp. BE20
CCGACCCCGGCGACACCTCCGAACGCCGCGACGGGCGCGGCCTCCTCCTGGTCGCCGCGCTGGCCGGCACCCGGGGCGCCGTGCAGACCGCCGCCGGCCAACGCGTCCGGGCCGAGCTACCGGCCTGACGACCGCCGCGGGGCGGGGCCCCCGGAGCCCGCGCCCCGCCCCCCGCCCCCCCCCCGCCCCCCCCCCACCCCCCCCCCCCCCGAGGGTACCAACCAACCACACAGAAAAAAACCCCCCCCCCCCGCTACACCACAAACCCAATAAAATCCCGGCTCCACCGCCCCCGTAGCGACCACCCCCCCACAACCCCC
>NZ_JAQYWW010000977.1:0-64330 GCF_036322525.1 Streptomyces sp. BE20
CACGTGCTGCTGATCCCGGGCATCATGCTGGGCCTGCTCGTCGCCCACCTGATCCTGGTCTTCTACCACAAGCACACCCAGTGGGCGGGCCCCGGCAAGACCGAGAAGAACGTCGTCGGCATGCCGCTGATGCCGGTCTACATGGCCAAGGCCGGCGGCTTCTTCTTCCTGGTGTTCGGTCTCATCTCCGTCATCTCGGCGATCGCCACGATCAACCCGATCTGGGCGTACGGCCCGTACCGGCCGGACCAGGTGTCGACCGACGCCCAGCCCGACTGGTACATGGGCTTCTCCGAGGGCCTGATCCGCATCATGCCGGGCTGGGAGATCAGCCTCTGGGGCCACACCCTGAACCTGGGTGTCATGGTGCCGCTGGCGATCTTCCCGATGGTGCTGGCCGCGATCGCGGTCTACCCCTTCATCGAGGGCTGGATCACCGGCGACAAGCGCGAGCACCACATCCTGGACCGCCCGCGCAACGCCCCGGTCCGCACCGGTCTGGGCGCCGCCTGGATCAGCCTCTACCTGATCCTGCTGATGGCCGGTGGCAACGACCTGTTCGCCACCCACCTGCACCTGTCGATCAACTCGGTCACGTACTTCGTCCGCGTGGGCATGTTCGTGATCCCGGTGCTCGTCTTCATCATCACCAAGCGCTGGTGCCTCGGCCTCCAGCGCCGTGACAAGGAGAAGGTGCTGCACGGCCGCGAGACCGGCGTCATCAAGCGCCTGCCGCACGGCGAGTTCATCGAGGTGCACGCCCAGCTGCCGCAGAAGGAGCTGCACACGCTCACCGCGCACGAGCAGCAGCAGCCGTTCGAGCTGCCGGCCGCGACGGACGAGAACGGCGTGGCCCGCAAGGCCAACGTCATCACCCGGACCCGGGCGAAGCTCTCCCGCGGCTTCTACGGCGAGGGCAGCCAGATCTCCAAGCCCACCGCCGAGGAGCACCACGAGATCACCAGCGGCCACGGCCACCACTGATCCCGTACGCACCCCGCGTCACCCCCGAGGGCCGCTGACCAGAGTTCATCTGGTCGGCGGCCCTCGGGCTGTTCCGCCCCGATCCCGACCGACCCCGACCCGCCCGAACCTCAGGAGCCCTTCCGTGCAGCTGTCCGTCGACCCGGCCTCCACCACTCCCCCGTACGAGCAGATCCGCGCCCAGATCTCCGGGCAGGCCCGCAGCGGCGAGCTGGCGACCGGGCTGCGGCTGCCCACCGTCCGGGCGCTGGCCGAGGAACTGGGGCTGGCCGCCGGGACGGTCGCCCGCGCCTACCGGGAGCTGGAGGCGGACGGCGTGGTGGAGACCCACGGCCGGCGCGGCACCCTGATCGCCGCGGTCGGCGACGCCTCGCACCGGCTGGCCGCCGCGGCGGCCGCCGAGTACGCCGAGCGGGTCAGGCGGCTCGGGCTGCCACTGCCGGACGCCCTGGGGGCCGTGGACACCGCGCTCCGGCTGGCCTACCGCGACGGGGCGGGCGAGGGCTGAGGAGGGGCCCGGCGGGCCCCTCAGAGCTGCGGGGCGATCATCCCGGTGGCGGGGGCCCGGGTGACGGGCGCGGTGGTGCTGACGGGCTGCCCGAGGGCGCTGTGCCCGACCCAGTCCGTCCAGGCGATGTTCCAGTCCCCGAAGCCGTTGCCGAACGACTCCATGCCCTTGCCGCGGCTGTTCACCACCGTCACCAGGTCCCCCACCCTGGTGTTCTGGTAGAACCAGCGGGCGTTCTCGGTGCTCATGCCGGTGCAGCCGTGGCTGACGTTCTCGACCCCCTGAGCGCCCACCGACCAGGGCGCCGCGTGCACGTACTCGCCGCTCCAGGTGACCCGGGTCGCCCACTCGACGTCGAGGTCGTACGACTCCTCGCTGCCGGCCGCTATCCCGATCGTCTCGCCGCTCATCCGGACCTTGCGCTCCTGACCGAGCACCACCTTGACGCCGTTGCGGGTGTCGAACCCCGGCTTACCGGTGGTGACCGGGATCGTCCGGACCACCTGGCCGTCACGCTTCAGGGTGAGTTCGTGGGCCGCCGCGTCCACCACGGTCTCGACCCGTTCGCCGATCCGCAGCGCCAGCGCGGCCCGGTCGCCGCCGTACAGGCCGTCCGCGATCCGGCTGCCGGTGCCCTCGAAGGCGAGGCTGACGGTGGTGCCCGTCGGCCAGTACTGCTCCGGGCGGAAGTGCAGGTTCTTGTCGTCCACCCAGTACCAGCCGCCGGTGACGGCCGGCTGCGAGGTGACGGTGAGGGCCCGCTCCACCTCCTGGCGGGCCTGCGGGTCCTTCACCGCCTCGGAGAGCTGGACGGTGAGCGGCTGGCCCACCCCGTAGACGCCGCTGCCGGAGGAGTCCGGACCGAGCTTGGCGGCCAGCAGCCGCTGGGCGGCGACGGTGGCGAACCCCGCGGTGGTCTCACCGCGGCCGCCCTTGCCGTCGTCGGCGGCGATCCGGACGGTGTACGTGGTGGCGGCCTTGAGCCGCCCGGTGGTCTGCCAGCTGCGCTGGTCCTCGGAGAGCCGCCCGGCGACCACCCGGCCGTCCGGGCCGACCACCGTGACGTCGGTGAGCCGGCTGCCCTGCTCGGCGGTGACGGTGACCGGCTGGGACGGGTCCACCTGCTCGGTCGCCGAGAGATGGACCAGCCGCGCGGCGTCGACCGTACGGACGGTCCCGGCGAGGTCGTCGCCGCTTCCGGACGTGCAGCCGGCCAGCGGGGCCAGCACTGCCAGGGCCAGCGAGATGCCGCCGATACCCGCGATTCCGCGCCTGTCGGCCATGACCGCCTCCGGGGGTTCGCACGATTGATCAGATCGTAGGAACCGGTCCGGCCGAGCGACATCCGGGCGGCGCGCCGTTGCGCCGGGAGGGTGAGCCCGTCACTCCGGGGACGCAACGGGGCCGGGCATCCCGTGCGGGATACCCGGCCCTGTGCGAGTGGCGGGGACCTACTGGTTCTGGTTCTCGCCGCGGTAGAACTCGAAGACCCAGCCGAAGAGGCCGATCAGGATCACCGGGATCGACCAGTACAGCAGCCACCAACCGAAGATCACACCGAGGAAGGCCAGTGCGCCACCGATCGCCAGCGAGAGCGGCTGCCAGCTGTGCGGGGCGAAGAAGCCCAGCTCGCCGGAGTCGTCCGCGACCTCGGCCTCGGGGTTGTCACCCGCGCCGCTGTCCACCCGGCGGGCGGTGAAGGCGAGGTAGTACCCGATGAAGGCGCAGAGGGCGAAGGCGAGGAACAGCGCGGTGGTGCCCGCCGCCTCGATGCCGGTGTCCGAGTTGTTGGTCCACAGCCCGTAGGTGATGGCCATGGCCAGCACGAAGACCGCCAGGCCCAGGAAGATCTTGCCCTGTTCCTTCATCAGGCGTCCCCACCCTTCTTGCCCTTGCCCAGCTGCGGGGCGTCGTACTTCGCCGGGGTCACACCGGCGAGGTGCTTGGCCGGCTCACCGTGGTTCTCGAGGTAGTCCAGCGCCGCGATCTCCGGGTGGTGGAGGTCGAAGGCCGGGGATTCCGAGCGGATCCGGGGCAGCGTGAGGAAGTTGTGCCGCGGCGGCGGGCAGGAGGTCGCCCACTCCAGCGAACGGCCGTAGCCCCACGGGTCGTCGACCTCGATCTTCTCCCCGTACTTGGCGGTCTTCCAGACGTTGTAGAGGAACGGCAGGATCGACAGGCCGAGCAGGAAGGAGCCGATGGTCGACACGGTGTTCAGGGTGGTGAACCCGTCGGCCGCCAGGTAGTCGGCGTAGCGGCGGGGCATGCCCTCCGCGCCGAGCCAGTGCTGCACCAGGAAGGTGGTGTGGAAGCCGATGAACAGCGTCCAGAAGGTGATCTTGCCGAGGCGCTCGTCCAGCATCTTGCCGGTCATCTTCGGCCACCAGAAGTGGAAGCCGGCGAACATCGCGAAGACGACGGTGCCGAAGACCACGTAGTGGAAGTGGGCGACGACGAAGTACGAGTCCGAGACGTGGAAGTCGATCGGCGGGGAGGCCAGCAGGACACCGGTCAGACCACCGAAGAGGAAGGTCACCAGGAAGCCGACCGTCCAGAGCATCGGGGTCTCGAAGCTCAGCGAGCCCTTCCACATGGTGCCGACCCAGTTGAAGAACTTCACACCGGTCGGGACCGCGATCAGGAAGGTCATGAACGAGAAGAACGGCAGAAGCACTTGGCCGGTGACGTACATGTGGTGGGCCCACACCGTCACGGACAGACCGGCGATCGCGATGGTGGCCGCGATCAGGCCGGAGTAGCCGAACATCGGCTTGCGGCTGAAGACCGGGATGACCTCGGACACGATGCCGAAGAACGGCAGCGCGATGATGTACACCTCGGGGTGACCGAAGAACCAGAACAGGTGCTGCCAGAGCAGCGCCCCGCCGTTCGCCGGGTCGAAGACGTGGGCCCCGAACTTGCGGTCCGCCTCCAGGGCGAACAGCGCGGCGGCCAGCACCGGGAAGGCCAGCAGGACCAGCACGGCGGTCAGCAGGACGTTCCAGACGAAGATCGACATCCGGAACATCGTCATGCCGGGCGCGCGCATGCAGATGATCGTGGTGATGAAGTTGACCGCACCGAGGATCGTGCCGAAGCCGGAGAAGGCCAGACCCATGATCCACATGTCGGCGCCGATGCCCGGCGAGCGGACCGCGTCCGACAGCGGCGCGTAGGCGAACCAGCCGAAGTCGGCGGCGCCCTGCGGGGTGATGAAGCCGGCGACGGCGATCAGCGAGCCGAACAGGTACAGCCAGTAGGCGAACATGTTCAGACGCGGGAACGCGACGTCCGGGGCACCGATCTGGAGCGGCATGATCCAGTTCGCGAAGCCGGCGAAGAGCGGCGTCGCGAACATCAGCAGCATGACCGTGCCGTGCATGGTGAACGCCTGGTTGAACTGCTCGTTCGACAGGATCTGGGTCCCGGGACGAGCGAGCTCGGCGCGCATGACCAGGGCGAGGACGCCACCGATCAGGAAGAAGGCGAACGACGTGCCCAGGTAGAGGGTGCCGATCGTCTTGTGGTCAGTGGTGGTCAGCCACTTGATGATGGTGGAACCCGGCTTCCGGGTCCGCTGCGCCCCGACCGTGACGGCCCCGGCGCCCCCGCCGGCCGCGGCGGGCTCGTTGAGGATGGTCACTTCTCTTCACTTCCCATGGTCGTGATGCCGGAGGGCACCGCGCCGGTCTGCCCCTTGGCCCGGAGCTCCTTCAGGTGAAGGTCGTACTCGGCACGGTCGACGACCTTCACGTTGAACAGCATGCGCGAGTGGTCGACGCCGCAGAGCTCGGCGCACTTGCCCATGTATTCACCCTTGACGGTCGGGGTGACCTCGAACTTGTTCACCACGCCCGGCACGACGTCCATCTTCATCAGGAAGTTGATGGGCCAGAAGTCGTGGATGACGTCACGAGAGGTGAGGCGGAACTGCACCGTCTCGTTGACCGGCAGGTACAGGGTCGGCGCCGCCTGCGGGGTGCCCACGTCGTACGCCGCGTCCTGGTTGGCCGGGTCGGGGTTCTCGGTGTTCTCGTAGTTGAACGCCCAGCTCCACTGGAAGCCCACCACGTTGACGGTGTGCTGCGGCTTCTCGGAGACGGCGATCAGCTTCGACTCGTCGCGGGCGACGAAGTAGAAGAGGACCGACACGATGATGATGGGGACCGCGGTGTAGAGCGCCTCGATGGGCACGTTGTACCGGGTCTGCGGAGGGATCTGCACGCCGGTGCGGCTGCGCCGGTGGAAGATCACGCTCCAGATGATCAGACCCCACATCAGTACGCCGACCACCAGCGCCGCGATCCAGGAGCCCTGCCACATGTGGAGGACCAGGGGCCCTTCCTCGGTGACAGGACTCGGGAGGCCAAGCCTGGGGAGGTCGTTGGCCGAGCAGCCGGTGGCGGTCGCGATGACGAGGCCCAGTGCCAGCGCCTGAGGCAGCTTCCGCCGCATCGTGCGCCGCGGCGAGCGGTCGGAGCCGTTGGGACTCACGTAGCGCCTTCCCGAAGTCTCGCCCGCCTTCGCGTCGCCCCGGAGAGGTTGCTGCCTCCCGGCGACCCGACCACGGGCACGGTTTGAATGCTTATGCGGGCCAAACCCTACTCCAGCCTTATGCGCTGCTGACGGGCAGGTCCCGGTAACGCGCCGCCCGGACACCCGATCAGGCCCGGCAGGGGCTGCGCCGCAGGTCATCCTAGGCATTAGGGGTCCGTACGCCCGATCGGGGGATGACCTCGGACGACGTACGTGACAGTCCGTCGGACGTGGACTATTCGGACATTCGGGGTGATCGACTGACGGTCGGTAAGCACCCGGGGCACGCCGGAATACACCCGGGAGTGTCGTTAAATGTGACCGTGTACTTCGACGTGGCCTCCACCGCACCGCTCCACCCCGTCGCGCGGCAGGCGCTGACCGCCGCCCTGGACGAGGGATGGGCCGACCCCGCCCGGCTCTACCGGTCCGGGCGGCAGGCCCGGATGCTCCTGGACGCCGCCCGCGAGACGGTGGCCGGGGTCCTCGGCTGCCGGGCCGACGAGATCGCCTTCACCGCGAGCGGGACCCAGGCGGTGCACCTCGGTGTGCTGGGCGCCCTGGCCGGGAACCGGCGCCGCGGCGGGCACCTGGTGCACTCGGCCGTCGAGCACTCCGGCGTGCTGCACGCCGCGGAACGGCACGAGGCCGCCGGTGGCGAGGTCTCGGTCGTCCCGGTGGACCGGTACGGCCGGGCCGCCCCCGGGGGGTTCGCGGCGGCGCTGCGGCCGGACACCGCGCTCGCCGTGCTGCAGTCCGCCAACCACGAGGTCGGCACCGTCCAGCCGGTCGCCGAGGTGGCCGAGGTGTGCGGGGACGTGCCGCTGCTGGTGGACGCCGCGCAGAGCGCCGGGCGGGTGGACGTGCCGGGCGGCTGGTCGCTGCTGGCCGCCTCCGCGCACAAGTGGGGCGGACCTGCCGGGGTCGGGGTGCTCGCGGTGCGCAAGGGCGTCCGGTACTCCTCGCCGCTGCCCGCCGACGAGCGCGAGGGCGGCAGGGTCCCGGGGTACGTCAACGTGCCGGCGATCGTGGCCGCGGCGGCCTCCCTGCGCGCGGTACGGGCCGAGGCGGACCGGGAGAACGCCCGCCTGCACGCGCTGGTCGAACGGATCCGGACCCGGGTGCCGGAGCTGGTGCCCGAGGTGGAGGTGGTGGGCGACCCGGTGCGGCGGCTGCCGCACGTCGTCACCTTCTCCTGTCTGTACGTGGACGGCGAGGTGCTGCTGACCGAGCTGGACCGGGCCGGGTTCGCGGTCTCCTCCGGCTCCTCCTGCAGTTCGTCCACGCTGACCCCCAGCCACGTCCTGGCCGCCATGGGCGTCCTCACCGAGGGGAACGTCCGGGTCTCGCTGCCGTTCGGCGCGGCGGAGGCGGACGTCGAGCGCTTCCTGACCGTGCTGCCCGGCCTGGTGGCCGGTGTCCGCGCCCCGCTGGGGCTGGACCTGACGCCGCCCCCGGAGCGCGCGCCGGAGTCCGGTCCCTCGGGTCCGGCCGGGGAGCCGGACGCGGGCGGGGATCCGGACGCGGCCGGGGGGACGACCGTCCTCGACGCCCTCGGCAAGCGCTGCCCGCTGCCCGTCATCGAGCTGTCCCGGCGAATCGGCGGAGTCCCCCTGGGCGGGACGGTCGCGGTGCTGGCGGACGACGAGGCGGCCCGGCTGGACGTACCCGCCTGGTGCGGGATGCGCGGGCAGGAGTACCTGGGCGAGGCCCCGGCCGCCGAGTACGGGGGCGACCGGGGCGTGGCCTACCTGGTGCGGCGGACTACTTGACCAGGTGCGCCCGGACGTCGGCGGCCGCCTCCGCGCCGTAGGCGCCCTCGAAGCGCTCCAGGAACGCGTTCGGGCGCAGCTCGTACTCCTGGGTGCCGACGGTCTCGATGACCAGGGTGGCGAGCATGCAGCCGAGCTGGGCGGCGCGCTCCAGTTCCAGCTCCCAGGAGAGGCCGGCCAGGAAACCGGCCCGGAAGGCGTCGCCGACGCCGGTCGGGTCGGTCTTGCTGTTCTCGGGCGCGCAGCCGACCACGATCGGGGTCTCGCCCTTGCGGTCGATCCGGACGCCCTTGCTGCCGAGGGTGGTGATCCGGGTGCCGACCCGGCCGAGGATCTCGTCGGCGTCCCAGCCGGTCTTGGTCTCGATCAGCGCGGCCTCGTACTCGTTGGTGAAGAGGTACGCGGCGCCGTCGACGATCTGGCGGATGTCGTGGCCGTCGAGGCGGGCCAGCTGCTGGGAGGGGTCGGCCGCGAAGGCGTAGCCGCGGGTGCGGCACTCCTGGGTGTGGCGGACCATCGCCTGCGGGTCGTCCGCGCCGATCAGGACCAGGTCCAGGCCGCCGACCCGGTCGGCGATCGGCTTGAGCTCGATGTTGCGGGCCTCCGCCATGGCGCCGGTGTAGAACGAGGCGATCTGGTTGTGGTCCTCGTCCGTGGTGCACATGAAGCGCGCGGTGTGCCGGGTCTCGGAGATGTGGACGGACCGGCAGTCCACGTTGTTGCGCTCCAGCCAGCTGCGGTACTCCGCGAAGTCCGCGCCGGCCGCGCCGACCAGGACCGGGCGCAGGCCCAGGACGCCCATCCCGAACGCGATGTTGGGCGCGACACCGCCGCGGCGGATGTCCAGGGTGTCGACCAGGAAGGACAGCGACACGGTGTGCAGCTGCTCGGCGACGAGCTGGTCGGCGAACCGGCCCGGGAAGGTCATCAGGTGGTCGGTCGCGATCGAGCCGGCGACGGCGATACGCACGGGGTCTCCTCAGAAGGGCGGCAGGGCCGTGGAAGGGCGGTGGGTGAACCCACTCACGGTACCCGGCAGGGGGCGGGAGCCAGCAAGAACGCCTTCGGCGGCACCCTCCGCCCCCTACGGTGTACTACCAACCGGTAGCTCTGGTGGGGGCCGGACGACCGGCCTAGGGTCGCAGACAGGGGGCCGTTCCCGGCCCCGCCCAGGCCCGTGGCACCCCCGTCACGGCACCGGTGGATCGGAAGTGATGGCCGATGATGCCCAGTCACCACCCGCTGCGGGTCCCGCCCGCCCTGCTCGGCGACGCGGACGGCGACTCGCTGGACGCGCTGGTGGACTCCTCGCGGCGACTGAGGCGGTTCTGGCCGCTGCTGGCGACCGGTCCGCAGGACGCCGCACCCGCCCGGGCGGCGCTCAGGGTCCCCTCGCGGACCCAGCGGCTGGTCGCGGGGATGCCCGAGTACGGGCTGTAGGCCCCTGCCGGAGCACCCGCCGGGCTCGGACGGGAACCGGATTCGTCCGGCGCACGTCACATCGGCGCGGTGCGGCCCCGGAGGCGTGCCGCTGAGCCCTCGGGAGGAAGTACAGATGGATCTGGAGACGATGCCCCGGCGTTCCGGCCGGGCACGCGCGGTGACACTGGCGGGTCTGGTACTGGCGGCGGCGACCGTGCTGGCCGGGTGCGGCGACGGAGCGAAGTCGGGTTCGGACGCGGCGGCCTCCGGTACCGCGGTGCCCTCGGCGAGCGCGCCCGCCCCTCCCGCGGCGGGCACCGCCGAGACCCCGTCGGCGCCCGGGTCGGCCCCGGCGTCCCCGTCGGCCCCGGCTCCGGTGACCACCCCGCCGGCCGATCCCACGGCGACCGCCCCCGATCCGCGGCCGGCCAGTCCGCCACCGGCCACCACCACCCCGGCACCGGCGCTGACGCCGACCCCGGCGCAGACTCCCCCCGGCGGCAACGGCATCGCGGTCGGCGAGCCGCCGCCCAACGGCTCGCAGGTGCACCCGGCGATCACCTACCGGGTGGACGGCAACAGGCTGACGGTCTGGTTCTACGGCGGGATCTGCCAGCGGTACGCGCTCAAGGCCGACGAGTCGCACCCGGGCCGGGTCGACATCCGGGTGACCGTCGCGGCCCCGGTCCCGGCCGGGCAGGCCTGCGCCGATCTGGCCAAGCGGCAGACGGTGGTGTCCGACCTGAAGCAGCCCCTGCAGGGCCGCACGGTGACGGACCTGGCGACCGGCCGTGAGGTGCCGCTGGAGACCGACCCGCACGTCGGGGCGGAGCCGGTCGGACCGGAGATCGCGGGCACCCCGTAGCGGAAGACCCCGCGCACCCTCTGCGGAAACGTTCCCGCAGACACGACGAAGGCGGCCCC
This sequence comes from Streptomyces sp. BE20, assembly GCF_036322525.1. Taxonomy (NCBI): domain Bacteria; kingdom Bacillati; phylum Actinomycetota; class Actinomycetes; order Kitasatosporales; family Streptomycetaceae; genus Streptomyces; species Streptomyces sp. BE20. Next base: position 10,147 of record NZ_JAQYWW010000977.1, read on the forward strand.
GGGAGTCCCGGGGCCGCCGTCGTTCAGATCATCGACCGAACGAATTCGGACGACTAGTTGAACGAGTCGCCGCAGGCGCAGGAGCCCGTGGCGTTCGGGTTGTCGATCGTGAAGCCCTGCTTCTCGATGGTGTCGACGAAGTCGACGGTGGCGCCGCCCAGGTACGGGGCGCTCATCCGGTCGGTGACGACCTTGACACCGTCGAAGTCCTTGAGGACGTCGCCGTCGAGCGAACGCTCGTCGAAGAACAGCTGGTAACGCAGGCCGGAGCAGCCACCGGGCTGGACGGCGACCCGAAGTGCGAGGTCCTCGCGGCCTTCCTGCTCCAGCAGGGCCTTGACCTTGCCCGCGGCGGCGTCGGTGAGGAGGATGCCACTCTCTACGGTGGTCTCGTCCTGGACGGTCATCTGCTTTCTCCCGGTCTTGACGACGGTCTGCCGCCAGTACCAACCGACAACCGCCCGGATTCATTTCCCGGACGGCGAACGTCTTCGACTGGTTCGTGGCGGCGGGGTTTCCGTGGGCCGGGTGTGCCAGCCGCTCCCCTACGCTCCCCATGCTCGCACACCGGCGGGGCGAACGGTCACCGCCCGAGCGGTCCGATCCCGGCGAACCGGCCCCGCGGCGACACCCGGGCCGCCAGGATGGACGCCATGATCCTGCGCCTGGTCCAGGACACCGCCGCCGACGCGGAGGTCGTCCAGCACATCGCCCGCGCCGCCTCCGCCTCGCTGCCCGACTCCCCCGGGGCCGGTGACCGGACCCGCTCCCCGGTCCTGCCGCTGGCCCGGACCAGACATCTCGTCCGCACCGACCCGCAGGGCTGCTGGCTGGCCGAGATCGGCGGCGAGCCGATCGGCACGGTGCTGTCGCTGCGCCGCGAGGGGGTGTGGGTGCTAGCCCTGTTCGCGGTGGTGCCGGGGGCACAGGGCCGGGGGGTGGGCCGGCTGCTGCTGGAGCGGGCCGCCGCGTACGGGCGGGGCTGCCTGCGCGGGATGCTCTGCGCCCCGCCGTCCCCGGCGGCCGCCCGCCGCTACCGGCTGGCGGGGTTCACCCTGCACCCGGCGATGCGGCTGACCGGCAAGGTGGACCGGGCCGGGCTGCTCGACCCCGGGGACATCCCGGTGCACCCGGGCAACGCCTCGCACCGGCACCTGCTGGATTCGGTGGACCGGCGGCTGCGCGGCGCCGCGCACGGCCCGGACCACGAGCTGATGCTGGCGCACTGCGAGGAACTGCTGGTCGCGGACGCGCTGGCGGGCAGCGGCTACTGCTACCGGGACGGCGGCGAGATCAGGCTGCTGGCGGCGTCCTCGAAGCGGATCGCCGTCCGGTTGCTGCGCGAGGCACTCGCCCGGGTGCCGGACGGCACGGAGGCCCGGGTGGACCACCTGACCGCCGAGCAGGAGTGGGCGCTGGACGTCGGGCTGGAACTGGGCCTGACCCTGGAGACCCGCGGCTACCTGGGCCTGCGCGGGATGCGCCCGCCGGCGCCGTACCTGCCGAACGGCGCGCTGCTGTGACGCCGAACCCCCGCCGGGCGGGCCCGGCGGGGGTTCGGCGAGCGTGACCTCAGCTCATCGTGTCCAGGATCTCGCGGACCATCTCCATGGTGGTCCCGGGGTGCAGGAAGGCGAACCGGGCGACCGTCTCGCCGTCCCAGCCGGTGGGGGTGACGAAACCGATCTGGTCCGCGAGCAGCTGCTGCGACCAGCGGTAGTAGTCGGCGTTGGTCCAGCCGGTCCGCTTGAAGCAGACGGCGGAGAGCTGCGGGTCGAACAGCAGCTCCAGGTGCTCGGTGTCGCGGATCAGCTGCGCGGTGTCCCGGGCCAGTTCGAGGCCGGCCTCGATGGCGTCGGTGTACGCCTGGACACCGTGCACGGCGAGCGAGAACCAGAGCGGCAGGCCGCGGGCCCGCCGGGTCAGGTGGTAGGCGTAGTCGGTCGGGTTCCACTCGTCGCCCTCGGTGTGCAGCACGTCCAGGTAGGAGGCGTCCTGGGTGTGCACGGCGCGGGCGAGCTGGGGGTTGCGGTAGATCAGCGCGGCGCAGTCGAACGGGGCGAACAGCCACTTGTGCGGGTCCACCACGAAGGAGTCGGCGTGCTCGATGCCGTTGTAGCGGGCGCGCACGGAGGGGGCGAAGAGGCCCGCGCCACCGTAGGCGCCGTCCACGTGGAACCACAGGTCGCGCTCGCGGGCGACCTCGGAGAGGCCCTGGAGGTCGTCGACGATGCCCTCGTTGGTGGTGCCGGCGGTGCCGACGACCGCGATCACGGTCTCGGGGTTCGGGTCGGCGGCCAGGGCGGTGCGCAGCGCCTCGCCGGTGAACCGGCGGTTCACGGTCGGGACCTTGAAGGCCTCGACGCCGATGATGTTGAAGGTGTTCTTGACCGAGGAGTGCACCTGGTCGGCGACGGCGACCCGCAGCCGCACCTCCGGCCCGCTGGGCAGCCCCTGCTCGGCGAGGCGGCGGCGGGCGGTGTCGCGGGCGACGACGAGGGCGGAGAGGTTGCCGGCCGAGCCGCCGGAGACGAAGGTGCCGCCGGCCGATCCGGGCATGCCCGCGCGGTCCGCGATCAGTCGCAGCACCTGGTTCTCGGCGGCGATGGCGCCGGCCGCCTCCAGCCAGGAGATGCCCTGGAGCGAGGCGCAGGAGACGACCATGTCGAAGAGCAGCGCGGCCTTGGTCGGGGCGCACGGGATGAACGACAGGTAGCGCGGGCTGTCGGCGGAGATCACCGCGCGGGAGAGCTCGTGGTCGTACAGCTTGAGCACGTCGGCCGGGTCGTTGCCGTCCTGGTTGATCAGGCCGGACAGCTGGGTACGCAGGTGCTCCCCGTCGCCGGGGTGGTCGAGCGGGACGGGGTCGTACTGCAGACGGTCGCGCATGTAGTCGAAAACCAGGTCGACCAGGTCGCTGTCGGGCCGGTGCATGCGGTCGGGTGCTGCGGACACGGGTGTCCCTCTCGGCTGTGGGGGGGTCGGGGAGGGCCCGACGGCACGGGAACGGGCACCGTTCTGCCGGACGTGATCAGCGTAGGCAGCGCGGGGCCTCCGCCGCGCGTCGGATCGCGGCCGGTCAGGCAGGTTTCGGGCGTCTTCGACGCGCCCCGCGCAGGATTCCTGCGCAGGGCCGGACCGGGCCGTCCGGAGGTCAGCCGATGAGCTGGGAGAGGACGACGGAGGAACGGCTGCGCTGGACGCCGGGCTCCCGGCGGATCCGCTCGATGACCGCCTCCAGATGGCGCATGTCGGCGGCGCGCAGGTGGACCAGGGCGTCCGGGTCGCCGGTGACCGTCCAGGCGGCGATCACCTCGGGGAACTGGCGCAGGCTGGCCAGGATCTCCTCGGGCGCGGTCCGCTCGCGGCAGTAGACCTCGACGAACGCCTCCGTCTGCCAGCCGAGGACGGAGGGGTCGAGCACCACGGTGAAACCGCGGACCACCCCGCGCGCCCGCAGCCGGTCGATCCGGCGGCGGACCGCGGTGGCGGAGAGGTTCACCGACAGCCCGATCTCGGCGTACGAGGCGCGGCCGTCGCGGGCCAGCCGGGCGAGGAGCAGGCGGTCGGTCTCGTCCAGGGAGGCCCCGACCGTCTCGTGCGCTCGGCTGCTGCTCATCGGTGCGGGGCTCCACGGGTCGTGCGGCATCGGGGACGGGGGCGGGGCGACAACGGCCCGCCGAAACGGTTCTGCACCATTCTGGCGGATGACAGGACCGAGTCCACCGCTCGCAGATGACGGGCTTCGGTCGACCGGCCCCGGCGCCTCAGTCCACCAGCAGCACGATCTTGCCCCGGGTCCGGCCCTCCGCGCTGAGCGCCTGGGCCGAGGCGGCCTGGGCCAGCGGGAACGTGGACGCCACGGTCACGGTCAGCCGCCCCTCGTCGGCGAGCTCGGCCAGCTCGGCCAGCCCGGCGGCGTCCGGACGGACCCAGACGTAGTGACCCCCGCGCGCCTTCACGCCGAAGTCGGCGACCGAGGCGATCCGCGCCGGATCCGCGACGAGACCGGCCGAGACCTCGACGGCGTCGCCGCCTACCAGGTCCAGCGCGGCGTCCACGCCCTCCGGCGCCAGCGCGCGGACCCGGTCCGCCAGGCCCTCGCCGTGGGCCACCGGCTCGGCGCCGAGACCGCGCAGGTAGGCGTGGTTGCGCTCGCCCGCGGTGCCGATCACCCGGGCGCCGGCGGCCCGGGCGAGCTGGACGGCGAGGTGGCCGACCCCGCCCGCGGCGGCGTGCACCAGCACGGTGTCACCCGCGCTCACGCCGACCGCCCGCAGGGCCTGGAGGGCGGTGAGCCCGGCCAGTGGCAGTCCGCCGGCCTGCGCCCAGTCCAGCGCGGCCGGCTTGCGGGCCAGGGTGCGGACGGGCGCGGCGACGAGTTCCGCGTAGGTCCCGTGCTCGACCGCGTCCTTGCGGACGTAGCCGTAGACCTCGTCGCCGGGAGCGAACTCGGTGACCCCGCCGCCGACCGCGCGCACCACCCCGGCCGCGTCCCAGCCCATCACCAGCGGGAAGTGCGCGTCGAGCAGACCGTCCAGCCTGCCGTCCCGCACCTTCCAGTCCACCGGGTTGACCCCGGCCGCCCTGACCTGCACCAGTACCGAGTCCGGGCCGACCTTCGGGTCCGGGAGGTCGGTGTACTCCACCACCTCGGGGCCGCCGTAGCGGCGGATCGCGATTGCCTTCATGCACCCAGCCAAACGCGGTCCGGCCGGATCCCGGCTCGGCCACGCCGGACCGGGTCGCAACTTCCCTCCGGCCGCACCGCGCACCCCCCGCGGCGCTCCGAACCGGCAAGCGGTTCTCGTCACATCGACAGGACGGCCATCGTCACTCTGACGCTAACCGGTTATCATAGATTGCGTCAGATAGACGAAAAGGCTGCACGCCCGATCGGCCGCACAGAAGGGCACTCGCCCGTGACCACCACCATCACCGAGACCTACGGCGTCGACCCCACTCCGACGCCGCTCGCTCTGCTGCTGCTCGGCCGCGAGGCCGACCCGAACAGCGAGCGCGGCGTCGAGTGCCCCGGCGACCTCCCACCGGCCTCCGACCCGAACCTCGTCCAGCGCGCCCGCGCGGCCAAGGCCGCGCTCGGCGACCGCGTCTTCATCCTGGGCCACCACTACCAGCGCGACGAGGTGATCGAGTTCGCCGACGTCACCGGCGACTCCTTCAAGCTCGCCCGCGACGCGGCGGCCCGCCCGGAGGCCGAGTACATCGTCTTCTGCGGCGTGCACTTCATGGCCGAGTCGGCCGACATCCTCACCGGCGACGCCCAGCAGGTCGTGCTGCCGGACCTCGCGGCCGGCTGCTCGATGGCCGACATGGCCACCGCCGAGCAGGTCGCCGAGTGCTGGGACGCGCTGACCGACGCCGGTATAGCCGACGTCACCGTCCCGGTCTCGTACATGAACTCCTCCGCCGACATCAAGGCCTTCACCGGCCGGCACGGCGGCACCATCTGCACCTCCTCCAACGCGAAGCGGGCCCTGGAGTGGGCCTTCGAGCAGGGCCAGAAGGTGCTCTTCCTGCCCGACCAGCACCTCGGCCGGAACACCGCGGTGCGGGACATGGGCTTCTCGCTGGACGACTGCGTCGTCTACAATCCGCACCGGCCGAACGGCGGCCTCACCGCCGAGCAGCTGCGCGACGCGAAGATGATCCTCTGGCGCGGCCACTGCTCGGTGCACGGCCGGTTCAGCCTGGACTCGGTGAACGACGTCCGCACCCGGATCCCCGGCGTCACCGTCCTGGTGCACCCGGAGTGCAAGCACGAGGTCGTCGCGGCGGCCGACATGGTGGGCTCGACCGAGTACATCATCAAGGCGCTGGACGCCGCCGAGCCCGGCACCAAGTGGGCCATCGGCACCGAGCTGAACCTGGTCCGCCGGCTCGCCAAGGCGCACCCGGACAAGGAGATCGTCTTCCTCGACCGGGCGGTCTGCTTCTGCTCCACCATGAACCGGATCGACCTGCCGCACCTGGTCTGGGCGCTGGAGTCGCTGGTCGAGGGCCGGGTGCCGAACGTGATCCGGGTCGACCCGGAGACCGAGAAGTACGCCAAGGCGGCGCTGGACCGGATGCTGGCCCTGCCGTAGCGGGCCCGGCGTCACCGGTCGCGGTCGCGGCCGGCCGGTGCGGGACCGCAGACGGGCGGGCCCCCTCCCTGGTGGAGGGGGCCCGCCCTGGTGTCTGGCGCGGAGACGGCGGCTATCCGGAAACTCCCGGGATCAGGCCGTCACCTTCGTCCCGCAGCAACTGCCGGACCTCGTCGATCGTCGCATCGGCATCCGGGAGGATCAGGTCGGACGGCTCCAGGGAGTCGTCCGGCAGTGGGGTGCCGAACTGTTTCACCGCGCCGAGCAGCTCACCGAGCGCCCGGCGGAAGTGTTCCTCGTCCCCCGACTCCAGTGCGGTGAGGAGCTCGTCGTCGAGCTCGTTGAGCCGGTTCAGATGGGTCTCGCCCACCTGGAACTGCCCCTCACCCATGACCCTCATGATCATGCCGTGCGTCTCCCTGTTCCTGGGGAATGTTCCCGAAGGTGTTCCGGGGTGGAGCTCAGATCACTTGTTGTAGTTGATGCGCGGGGAGTCCTGCTGGGGGGCCGCGTCCTGCGGACGGCCCTGCTCGATGGCCTGCGGGCCGGAGGCCGGGGAGCCACCGGTCAGCTCGGCCTTCATCCGGGCCAGCTCCAGCTCGACGTCGGAACCGCCGGCCACGCGCTCCAGCTCGGCCTCGATGTCGTCCTTGCGGCCGAGACCGCTGGCGTCGTCGAGCGCGCCGGAGGCCAGCAGCTCGTCGATCGCACCGGCCCGGGCCTGCATCTGGGCGGTCTTGTCCTCGGCCCGCTGGATGGCCAGGCCCACGTCGCCCATCTCCTCCGAGATACCGGAGAAGGACTCGGCGATCCGGGTCTGTGCCTGGGCCGCGGTGTAGGTGGCCTTGATGGTCTCCTTCTTGGTGCGGAAGGCGTCCACCTTGGCCTGCAGCCGCTGGGAGGCGAGCGTGAGCTTCTCCTCCTCGGCCTGCAGCTGCTGGTACTGCGTCTGCAGGTCGTTGATCTGGGACTGCATGTTCGACTTGCGGGTCAGCGCCTCGCGGGCGAGGTCCTCCCGGCCGAGCGAGAGCGCCTTGCGGCCCTGGTCCTCGTACTTCGCCGACTGCTGCTGCAGCTGGGTCAGCTGGAGCTCCAGACGCTTGCGCGAGGTGGCCACGTCCGCGACGCCCCGTCGCACCTTCTGCAGCAGCTCAAGCTGCTTCTGGTACGAATAGTCGAGCGTCTCTCGCGGGTCTTCCGCGCGGTCCAAGGCCTTGTTCGCCTTGGAGCGGAAGATCAGCCCCATACGCTTCATGATTCCGTCGCTCATGGGCCTCGGGTGCCCCCTTCTCCGGCCTGCGGTCTCTATCTCGTTACCAGACACGACGAGTGTATGTGCAGCGAGCCCGTCGCCGCAGTGCACCTGCCTGCAACAAGCCTGCTACAGCCGACCCCCGTACGGCCTCCTCCGCGGGGTGGATACCGTCCTAGTCCCACGCTCCGGTCGGCGGAGTGATCCCCTACGGGAAACCCCCGGGAAACCCGTACCGGCGGGGTATCCGACCCGATCGATATGCGTTTGGGTCCGGGGACATCGGAAGAAGCCACCCCGCACCCCGTACGCTGGTGGTGTGTTCCGACGCCGTTCAGATGATGCCGCTGCCTCCGCCGCCGTGCTGGAGAAGCAGGACGAGACGACCCAGCCCCGCGATCCGCAGGCGAAGAAGGGCCGGCCCACGCCCAAGCGCAGTGAGGCCGAAGCCCACCGGCGTACCCGCGTGACCGTGCCCAAGGACCGCAAGGAGGCCTCCCGACAGGCCCGCGAGCGGATGCGCGCCGAGCGCGAGAAGCAGCGCACCGCGCTGCTGGAGGGCGACGAGCGCCACCTGCCGGCCCGCGACAAGGGCCCGGTGCGCAAGTTCACCCGGGACTACGTCGACGCCCGCTGGTCGCTCGCCGAGTTCTTCCTCCCCGCCGCGGTCCTCATCCTGGTCCTCAGCATCGTCAAGGTGCAGGCCCTCCAGCTGCTCTCCACGGTGCTGTTCCTGCTCTTCTTCGTCCTGGTGATCCTGGACTTCGTCCGGCTCGGCTTCGGTCTGCGCAAGCAGCTGGCCGAGCGGTTCGCCGGGCAGAACACCCGCGGCGCGGTCGCCTACGGCCTGATGCGCATCCTGCAGATGCGCCGGCTGCGGCTGCCCAAGCCGCAGGTGCGGCGCGGAGAGAAGCCCTGACCGCCGAACCGGTGGACTCCGGCTGGGCCCCTCCCGTCTGGGACGGGCCCGGCCTCTACGCGCTCCCGGGGCAGGGCGACGGCGGCCACGACCGGTTCGCCCAGGAGCGGGCCGGCCACGAGCGCCGGCTGCCCTCGCGCAGCGGCTCCTTCGCCGGCGGCACCGGCCACTGGCTGGAGCGCCTCGGCACCCTGCGCAACCTCGTCCGGCAGGAGATGGTCGCCCGGCAGCTCGCCGAGCAGCTCGCCGGGCGCAGCGCCCAGCGCGTCCTCGACATCGGCTGCGGTCAAGGCACCCAGGCACTGCGGCTGGCCCGGGCCGGCCACTACGTCACCGGCATCGACTCCGACCCGGACGCGCTCGGCGTCGCCCAGGGGGCCCTGGCCGAGCAACCGGACGAGGTCCGCGACCGGATCCAGCTGCTCATCGGCGACGGCCACCAGTGCGGACGCTGGTTCGGCGCCCGCAGCTTCGACGTCGTGCTCTGCCACGGCGTCCTGACGTACCTCCCGGACCCCGATCCGATGATCGCCTCGCTCGCCCGGCTGCTCGCGCCCGGCGGGCTGCTCTCGCTGCTGGTCCGCAACCGCGACGCGCTGGCCCTGCGGCCCGCCGCCGCCGGCGACTGGCGGGCCGCCCTGCACGCTTTCGAGAGCGACCGGTACTACAACCGGCTCGGGCTGGCGGCCCGCGCCGACCGGATCACCGACCTCGCGGTGACCCTCTCCGAGGTGTCCGTACCGCTGCGGCACTGGTACGGCGTCCGGGTCTTCACCGACAACGCGCCCGACGACGCGGCGCCGCCGGTCGACGGCCGGCAGCTCGCCCAGCTGCTGGAGGCCGAGGAGCTCGCCGGCCGGACCGACCCCTACCGGCAGGTCGCCGCGTTGCTCCACGTCATCGGGATGAAGTAGCTCCCGGAGCCGTCACCCCCGGGCCTCACCCCTCGTGCAGGCTCATCGAGTAGATCTCACGGCCGTCGTCCAGCAGCACGGCGGTGTCCACGCCGTCCTCGGCCAGCTGCTTCCAGGCCTCCCCGATCCAGGTCTCGGCGTCCCCCTGGCCGGCGAACTCCTCCACCTGGCCGTCGCCCGGGGCCACCGCGGTGCCGTCCGTCTTCTCGTACCGCCACGTCCAGACCATGCCCGGCTCCTCCCACTGGCGATCACTGCCGATCGCTGATGACGCGCTTGTGCTGCGCAGCCTAAGTCCTCAGGTTGCCCACCAGGATCTTCGGTATGCGCGGTGGGAGAGGATGGGGCGCATGACTGATGACGCCCCGCTGCCCCGCACGCTCCTCCTCGGCGGCGCCCGGTCCGGCAAGTCGACCAGGGCCGAGCAGCTGCTCGCCCCGTACGGGGACGTGCTGTACGTGGCCACCGGCGGCACCCGGGACGGGGACGCCGAGTGGGCCCAGCGGGTGGCGCTGCACCGGGACCGGCGGCCGGCGAGCTGGCGCACCGCCGAGACCTGCGCGCTGGAGGCGGTGCTGGCGGACGCCGCCGACCCGGCGCCGGTGCTGATCGACTGCCTGGCGCTCTGGCTCACCTCCGTCATGGACGAGTGCGGCGCCTGGGACGACCGGGTCTGGGCCGACGGGGGCGAGGCGGCGGTGCAGGCCCGCTGCGACGCGCTGGCCGCGGCGTGGGCCGCGACCGGTCGGCCGGTGGTGGCGGTCAGCAACGAGGTCGGCATGGGGGTCGTCCCGGCCACCGCCGCCGGGCGCCGGTTCCGCGACACCCTGGGCCGGCTCAACATGGCGGTCGCCGACGCGTCCGAGCGCGTGCTCCTGGTGGTGGCCGGGCAGGTGCTCACCGTCAAGCCGCCCGTCGGCTGAACACCTGCGGCGTGTAGCCTTCCGGACGATGGACACGACCGTGGATCTCGATACGTTCTCCTCGCTCGTCGAACGCCCCGACGAGAGTGCCCGGCGCGCCGCCGAGGAGCGCTGGCAGGAGCTGGACCGGCCGCGCAACGGCCTCGGCAAGCTGGAGGAGCTGGGCGCCTGGCTGTCGTCCGTGCAGGGGCGCTCCCCCGTGCGGCCGCTCTCGGCTCCCAAGGTGGTGCTGTTCGCCGCCGACCACGGGGTGGCGGCCCTCGGCGTCTCCCGGCTGCCGGCCCAGGGCGGTACGGCTGCGCGCGTCCGGGCCGTCCTCGACGGCACCGCGCCCGTCGCCCTGCTCGCCCGGCGGTTCGGTGCCGAGGTACGGGTGGTCGACGTCGCGGTCGACGCGGACCCCACCGACTTCCCCGACGACGTGACCGCCCACCGGGTGCGGCGCGGTTCCGGGCGGATCGACGTCGAGGACGCGCTCAGCCCGGAGGAGACCGTCAAGGCGTTCCGGGCCGGGATCGCCGTGGCCGACGAGGAGGCCGACGCCGGGACCGACCTGGTGGTGCTGGGCGACCTCGGGGTCGGCGCGACCACCGTCGCCGCGGTGCTGGTCGGCGCGCTCTGCGGGACGGACGCGGCGGCGGTCACCGGCCGCGGCTCGGGCGTCGACGACAAGGTGTGGATGGTCAAGTGCGCGACCGTCCGGGACTCGCTGCGGCGGGCCCGGCCGGTGCTGGGCGACCAGCTGGCACTGCTCGGTGCGACCGGCGGTGCGGACTTCGCGGCGATCACCGGGTTCCTGCTGCAGGCCGCGGTACGGAAGCTGCCGGTGGTGCTGGACGGCGTGGTCTCGTCGGCGTGCGCCCTGGTCGCGCAGCGGATCGCGTTCCGGGCGCCCGAGTGGTGGCGGGCCGGGCAGTCCAGCGGCGAGCCGGCGCAGGCGAAGGCGTACGACCGGCTGACGCTGACGCCGCTGCAGGAGCAGGGCATCACCATGGGCGAGGGCGTGGGTGCGCTGATGGCGCTCCCGTTGCTGCAGGCCGCGTCGGACACGCTCGCGGAGAAGGTGCCGGCGCCGTTCGTGCAGGCGGCACCGAAGGAGCCGGCGAAGCTGCCGTCGGCGGCGGAGCTGCTCGGTCGGCTGTAGGACGGCCGGGAGTCGGTCAGACACACCCCGGGCCCTCGGCCCGCCGGCCGTCCACGACGACGGTCCGGCGGACCGGGGGCCTTCGCCGTGCGCGGGGGCGGACCGCCGGGGAATGCGGGAGGCTGGTCACGGTGGAGGCGCGGACGATGACGGACGAGCGGGGACCGGACGCACCGGGACCGGGCGCACAGGGGCCGGGCGAGCGGGAACCGGACGGGCGGGCCGGGTGGGTGGACGGCCTGCGGTTCGCCTTCGGGACGCTGTCGGTCCTGCGGGTCCGGGTCGAGCGCTGGGACCGGGCCGCGGGCGGCCGGGCGATGCTCGCCGCCCCCCTGGTCGGACTCGTCCTCGGCACGACGGCCGCGGGCGCCGGGGCGCTGGTGGCCTGGCGCGCGGGCGGCCCGCTCGGCGCGGTCGCGGCCGTCGGGGTACTGGCGGCACTGACCCGCGGACTGCACCTGGACGGGCTCGCCGACGTCGCCGACGGCCTGGGCAGCGGCCGACCGGCCGAGGACGCACTGCGCATCATGAAGCAGTCGGACATCGGGCCGTTCGGCGTCCTCACCCTGGTGCTGGTCCTGCTGGCGCAGGTCGCCGCACTCGCCGGGCAGTTCGCGGTCTCCCCCCTGCGCGGCGCGCTGGCGGTGCTCGCGGCGGCGGTGGCCGCGCGGTGCGCGCTCACCTGGGGATGCCTGCGGTCGGTGCCGGCCGCCCGCCCGGGCGGGCTCGGTGCGATGGTGGCGAGCACGGTGACCCCGGCTGCGGCGACGCTGTCGACCGCCGCGGCGGCGCTCCTGACCGCGACCGCCGGGGCCGTTGACGGATGGTCATCCCTGCGACTGCCGCTGGCCGTTGTCGCGGGTGCGGGCTGCGCCTGGATCCTGCTGCGACGCTGCGTACGACGCTTCGGCGGGATCACGGGCGACGTGCTCGGCGCGATGGCGGAGACCGCCGCGACCGGTGCGCTGCTGGTCCTCGCCCTGGCGGGCTGAGGACGGGGCCGGAACCCCGGCACCCGGAGGCGGTACACCGGGCGGCGCGTGATCTCGGCATGCGGACTACCATGCGGGGAGCATCGCAGCCCTGCACCGTCGCAGGTCCTGCCCGGCCGACGCGCGTTGGGGCGCCGGGGCCTCTGGTGTATGCGTCCGCCGCGGAGCCGGCGGGGGCACACAGCCAGGGGCCCCGGGTCCGGCGGGCGCCGGCCGGACGGCCCGGCCGGCGGTTCCGGGCTGCGCCGGTGCGGCACCCGCGCCGCGACCGGCCGTGGACCGCGAAAGAACAGGACGCATTACGTGACTGCATTGTCTGTGAGCACCTCCTCCGCCGCCTCGCTGCGTGCGGACGCCCTGGTGATCGGCGTCGCGAAGGGCCCCAAGGGCATTGTGCTGGCCCCCGGCGCCGAGGCCGTGAGCGAGGCGTTCGAGGGCAAGCTGGCCGAGATCCTCAGCACGCTGGGCGCGACCGGCGCCGAGGGCGAGGCCGTCAAGGTGCCTTCCCCCGCCGGTCTGAAGGCCGCACTCGTGCTCGCGGTCGGCCTCGGTGACGCCGCCGAGGGCTCCTACGAGCTGGAGGCCCTGCGCCGCGCCGCCGGTGTCGCCGCACGGGCCCTCGCCGGCAGCAAGAAGGCCGCGCTGGCCCTTCCGGCCGAGTCGGCCGAGGAGACCGAGGCGGTCGCGCTGGGCGGCCTGCTCGGCGCCTACGCGTTCGGTACCTACAAGAGCGGCGGCGGCAAGGAGCCGGTCGGCGAGCTGATCCTGCTCTCGACCCGCAAGGGCAGCAAGGACGCCAAGGCGGCCGTCGAGCGCGCCCTCGTCGTCGGCGAGGAGATGAACCGCGCCCGTGACCTGGTCAACACCGCGCCGAACGACCTGAACCCGAAGGGCTTCGCCGCGATCGCCCAGGCGGCCGGCAAGGAGCACGGCCTCAAGGTCGAGGTCCTGGACGAGAAGGCGCTGCTCAAGGGCGGCTTCGGCGGCCTGCTGGGCGTCGGCAACGGCTCGACCAACCCGCCGCGGCTGGTGAAGGTGGCGTACACCCACCCGAAGGCCAAGGCGAGCCTGGCGTTCGTCGGCAAGGGCATCACCTACGACTCGGGCGGCATCTCGCTGAAGCCGGCCGGTCACAACGAGACCATGAAGTGCGACATGGCCGGTGCCGCCGCGGTGTTCGCCGCCGTGGTCTCCGCCAAGCGCCTCGGCCTGGCCGTCAACATCACCGGCTGGCTGGCGCTCGCCGAGAACATGCCGTCCGGCTCGGCGACCCGCCCGGGTGACGTGCTGCGGATGTACGGCGGCAAGACCGTCGAGGTCCTGAACACCGACGCCGAGGGCCGCCTGGTGCTGGCCGACGCGATCGTCCGGGCCGGTGAGGAGAAGCCGGACGTCATCGTCGACGTGGCGACGCTGACCGGCGCGATGATGCTGGCGCTGGGCAGCCGCACCTTCGGCGTGATGGCCAACAACGACGAGCTGCGCTCGACCCTGCACACCGCCTCGGGCGAGGTGGGCGAGCAGTCCTGGCCGATGCCGCTGCCGCCCGAGCTGCGCAAGGGCATGACCGAGTCGACCATCGCCGACCTGGCCAACATGGGCGAGCGGATGGGCGGCGGCCTGGTGGCCGGGCTCTTCCTGAAGGAGTTCGTGGCCGAGGGCATCGACTGGGCGCACCTGGACATCGCCGGTCCGGCGTTCCACGAGGGCGCGCCGTTCGGCTACACCCCCAAGGGCGGCACCGCGACCGCGGTCCGCACCCTGGTCCGCTTCGCCGAGCAGAAGGCGGCGGGCGGCAAGGCCTGACCGACACCGGCGCCCGCGGGCGCGGGACGAAGGCGGGGCGGGGTCCGGCGCGAGCGCGCCGGACCCCGTCCGGCTTTCCCCCCACCCGGCAGCCCTCGCGCCGGCGGTCATCGCCCGGCGGTCATCGTCCGACTGAGCCTCGCGCCCGAGTCGGTTACCGGCCGGTAGGGGACACGGCGGGGAGTCCGCACCCCTGTTCGCTGCGGGCGAAACTTTGTTCCGCACTGCGGAACCGGGCGCTCCGCAGGCCCGGACGACTCCGTCGGGCCCGCTGTCAACACCGCCCTGAGCTGCGACGATGCCCCTCCGTCCGGGGTGCCCCCACCCCTGCGACCGCCCCTCGGGACACCCCTGGGGCGGACCCGGACATCAGCCGCCGCGAACAAGTGCGAAGATGTATTTCCGGCACGACTGGGCGCCCCACAAAGGCTTCCGAACTACCGGACCGTGACCGGCCCGGCGATCCACACCCCATTGCATGGAGGACGTGACGTGGCGAACGACGCCAGCACCGTTTTCGACGTAGTCATTCTCGGAGGCGGAAGCGGCGGTTACGCCGCGGCGCTCCGCGCCGCCCAGCTGGGCCTGAGCGTCGCCCTGATCGAGAAGGGTGAGCTCGGCGGCACCTGCCTGCACCGCGGCTGCATCCCGACCAAGGCGCTGCTGCACGCGGCCGAGATCGCCGACGAGACGAAGGAGGCCGCCGAGTTCGGTGTGCTGGCCACCTTCCAGGGCATCGACATCAACGGCGTCCACAAGTACAAGGACGACGTCATCGCCGGCCTGTACAAGGGCCTCCAGGGCCTGGTGGCGTCCCGCAAGGTGACCTTCATCCAGGGCGAGGGCAAGCTCTCCTCGCAGACCTCGGTGGACGTCAACGGCCAGCGCGTCGAGGGCCGCCACATCGTGCTGGCCACCGGCTCCGTGCCGCGCTCGATCCCGGGCCTGGAGATCGACGGCAACCGCGTGATCTCCTCGGACCACGCGCTCAAGCTCGACCGCATCCCGAAGTCGGCCGTCATCCTCGGCGGCGGCGTGATCGGCGTCGAGTTCGCCTCGGTCTGGAAGTCGTTCGGCGTCGAGGTCACCATCGTCGAGGCCCTGCCGCACCTGGTCCCGCTGGAGGACGAGAACTCCTCCAAGCTGCTGGAGCGCGCCTTCCGCAAGCGTGGCATCAAGTTCGAGCTGAAGGCCCGCTTCTCCGGCGTCGAGTACACCGAGACCGGTGTGCGCGTCTCCACCGAGAACGGCAAGCAGATCGACGCCGACCTGCTGCTCGTCGCCATCGGCCGCGGCCCGGTCTCGGCCGGCATCGGCTACGAGGAGAACGGCGTCGCGATGGACCGCGGCTACGTCCTCGTCGACGAGTACATGCGCACCAACGTGCCGACCATCTCGGCCGTCGGCGACCTCGCCCCGACCCTGCAGCTGGCTCACGTCGGCTTCGCCGAGGGCATCCTGGTCGCCGAGCGCCTGGCCGGCCTCAAGCCGGTGCCGATCGACTACGACGGCGTCCCGCGCGTGACCTACTCCAACCCCGAGGTGGCCTCCGTCGGCATCTCCGAGGCCAAGGCCGTCGAGCTGTACGGCAAGGACAAGGTCGTCACCCTCAAGTACAACCTGGCCGGCAACGGCAAGAGCAAGATCCTGAAGACCGCCGGCGAGATCAAGCTCGTCCAGGTCAAGGACGGCGCCGTGGTCGGCGTCCACATGGTCGGCGCCCGGATGGGCGAGCAGGTCGGAGAGGCTCAGCTGATCTACAACTGGGAAGCTCTGCCTGCCGAGGTCGCGCAGCTCATCCACGCGCACCCGACCCAGTCCGAGGCTCTGGGCGAGGCGCACCTGGCGCTGGCCGGCAAGCCGCTGCACGCGCACGACTGATCGCGCCCCACCCCCCAAACTTCCAGTACGCAAGACTTGATAGGAGTCGCTGAAACCATGGCGGTCTCAGTAACACTGCCCGCGCTGGGCGAGAGCGTTTCCGAGGGCACCGTCACCCGTTGGCTGAAGGCCGAGGGTGAGCGCGTGGAGGTCGACGAGCCGCTGCTCGAGGTCTCCACCGACAAGGTCGACACCGAGATCCCGGCCCCGGCCTCGGGCATCCTGGCCTCGATCAAGGTCGGCGAGGACGAGACCGTCGCCGTCGGCGCCGAGCTCGCGATCATCGACGACGGCTCCGGTGCCCCGGAGGCCGCTCCGGCTCCGGTCGCCGAGGCCGCTCCGGCTCCGGCCGCTCCGGTCGCCGAGGCTGCTCCGGCCGCCCCGGCCCCGGTCGCCGAGGCGCCGGCCGCCGCTCCGGCCCCGGCTGCCGCCCCGGCCGCCCCGGCCGGCGACGCCACCCCGGTGCTGCTGCCCGCACTGGGCGAGTCGGTCTCCGAGGGCACCGTCACCCGCTGGCTGAAGGCCGAGGGTGACACGGTCGAGGTCGACGAGCCGCTGCTCGAGGTCTCCACCGACAAGGTCGACACCGAGATCCCGTCGCCGATCGCCGGCACCCTGGTGAAGATCCTGGTCGGCGAGGACGAGACCGCCGAGGTCGGCGCCCAGCTCGCGCTGATCGGTGCCGCGGGTGCTGCCCCGGCTCCGGTCGCCGCTCCGGCTGCTCCGGCTCCGGCCCCCGTCGCCCCGGCTGCCCCGGCCCCGGCTCCGGCCGCACCGGTCGCCGCTCCGGCCCCGGTCGCCCCGGCGGCCCCGGCCCCGGCACCGGCACCGGTCGCTGCCCCGGCTCCGGCTGCCCCGGCTGCCCCGGTCGCCGCTCCGGCTGCCCCGGTCGCGCCGGCCGCCCCGGTGGCCGACGCCGGTGACGCCTACGTCACCCCGCTGGTCCGCAAGCTCGCCGCCGAGCAGGGCGTCGCGCTGGCCTCCGTCACCGGTACCGGTGTCGGCGGCCGTATCCGCAAGCAGGACGTCCTGGCCGCCGCCGAGGCTGCCAAGGCCGCTCCGGCCCCCGTCGCCGCTGCCGCCCCGGCCGCCGCGCCGAAGGCCGCCGCCGCGCCGTCCCCGCTGCGCGGCCAGACGGTCAAGATGACCCGCATGCGCAAGGTCATCGGCGACAACATGCTGAAGGCCCTGCACGAGCAGGCCCAGCTGACCAGCGTGGTCGAGGTCGACGTCACCAAGATCATGTCGCTGCGCGGCAGGGCCAAGGAAGGCTTCCTCGCCCGCGAGGGCGTGAAGCTGTCCCCGATGCCGTTCTTCGTCAAGGCCGCCGCCCAGGCGCTGAAGACCAACCCGGTCGTCAACGCCCGGATCAACGACGCCGAGGGCACCATCACCTACTTCGACACCGAGAACATCGGTATCGCGGTGGACTCCGAGAAGGGTCTGATGACCCCGGTCATCAAGGGTGCGGGCGACCTCAACATCGCCGGCATCTCCAAGAAGACCGCGGAGCTGGCCACCAAGGTGCGCGGCAACAAGATCACCCCGGACGAGCTGTCCGGCGCCACCTTCACCATCAGCAACACCGGTTCGCGCGGTGCGCTGTTCGACACCGTGATCGTGCCGCCGAACCAGGCGGCCATCCTGGGCATCGGCGCCACCGTCAAGCGCCCGGTCGTCATCGAGGCCGACGGCGGCACAGCCATCGGCATCCGTGACATGACCTACCTGTCGCTCTCCTACGACCACCGCCTGGTGGACGGCGCCGACGCCGCCCGCTACCTGGTGGCCGTCAAGGAGATCCTGGAGGCCGGCGAGTTCGAGGTCGAGCTCGGCCTGTAAGGGTCCCCGCAGGTACACAGCGGTACCGGAACCCCGTGTCGTCCCCGGACGGCGCGGGGTTCCGCGCTCCCCGGAGCCGCTCCCGGTGCTGCCTGCCGGCAGCCGCTCGCCGGCGGGTGCCTCCCGAGGGGGGCGCGGACCGACGGGTGCCCGCCGGAGGGTTCGGGCCGACGGGTACTCGCCGGCGGTGCTCACCGACGGGTGCGGACCGGCCTGCGGCCACGGATCTCCCCGCGGATTCGAGATTTTCGCGTGGTTCAGGGTGATTCGCACGACCATCGCATGCGCACGTGCGGGGGAACAGGGATGCTGGAGCGGTGATGGACGAGACCGACTTCTGGCAGATCATCGACGAAACCCGGGAAGCCTCCGACGGCGATCCGGACGAACAGGCCGAACGCCTGGTGGAACGGCTCGCCCTGCTGGCCCCGGACGACGTGATCGATTTCGCGCGACTCTTCGAGGCCCGGTTCCAGCGCGCCTACCGCCACGACCTGTGGGGCGCGGCGTACCTGTTGCTGGACGGCGCCTCCGAGGACACCTTCGACTACTTCCGGTGCTGGCTGATCGGCCAGGGCCGGGACGTGTTCGAGGGCGGGCTGCACGAACCGGACGACCTGGCGGACCTGCTGCCCGAGTTCGACGAGGAGGAGGACGGCGAGGCCGAGGACCTCGGCTACGCCGCCGACGAGGCGTACGAGCAGCTGACCGGACTGCCGCTGCCCGAGGTGGGCGAGCGGCAGCCCGCACGACCGTACGGGGCCGCCCTGGACTTCGACGACCCCGACGTCATGGCGAAACGGTTCCCCAAGCTCTGGGAGCGGTACGGGGACTGAGCCCCGCGGCGGGCGGTCAGGTGGTGGAGCCGCCCGCCGCGCCGGTGTCCTGCTTGATGCCCTTGAGGATCTGGTCCAGCACGGTGGGGTCGGGCGCGCCCGCGGCGTCGTCGACCCCGCCCTCGAAGGCCACGTAGCCCCCGCCCTTGGCCGGCACCGCCACCATCAGGACGTAGCCCTTGCTGCCGTCCGCCGTGACGATGTGCCAGCGCACCGCGTAGCCGGAGATGCCCGCGACCGTCGTGCTGGACGAACCGGCGTCGGTGTGCGACGAGATGTTGCTGAAGATCGCCGCGGCGTAGGTGGGCATCGCGGCCTCGGCCGCCGCCCGGGCCGAGGCGCCCGAGACGGTGTCCTTCTCGACCGAGAACTGTCCGCGGATGCAGGATCCCCCGCCGGGGCAGGTGTACCGGCCGCTGCCGAGGAAGACCGTCGAGTGCGCGCCGTCCGTCGTCGCGTCCCAGCCGTCGAAGACCGGCACCGTGATGGCGTGCTGAGGGTCGGCCACGGTGTCCTTGACCGCCGGCGCCGGGCGCGCGGTTGTCGTGGGCGTGGTTCCCCGGGTCGGGGTCGGAGTCGGGGTCGGGGTCGGAGTGCGGGTGGCCGTGGGGCTCGGGGTGTCCGTGACGGTCACGGTCGCCACCGGGGTGGTCGGACCGGCCGTCGGGGTGCCGCCGCCGCTGTTGAGCGCGATGGCGGCCACCACACCGACCACGGCCAGCACCCCGACCACGATGGCCACGGCCGTACCCGTCTTCATCCGGTTCGACTGGGGCTGGGGAGTGTAGGCGGCCTGCGGATAGCCGTAGGAAGGCGGGTTCTGCGTCGGGTAGCCGTACCCGGGCTGCCCCTGCTGCGCCGCACCGTAACCGTAGGAGGGGGGCGCGGAGGCCTGCGTCGGGTTCTGCCAGGAGACCTGTGTCGGGGCGTCGGCAATCTGACCGCCGCCCGCCTGGACGGGCCGCACCTCGCTGGTCCAGGCGTTGCCGTCCCACCAGCGCTCATGACCGGCCGTGCCGTCCGCACCCGGTACCGGGTACCACCCCGGAGGCGTCGAGTTGCTCACGGCCGTACCGTACCCGTCCGGGTGACGGTCCAGACAGGCCGGGTCTGTCACGACTCTGCACCACCCGCGTCCGGATCTGACGACTCGCCGGTAACGCGCCTGGTGGGGCGGCGGAAGCGGGTTCGGGGGCGGGGCGGCCCTGGGCGGGCGGCCCCGCCGCCGGGCCGTTCCGCCCCACGGAGGGCCGGGGTCGGGCCGAGAGGTCGGGGCCGGGCGCGGCGTGGGGTCAGGCCGTGAGGGTGCGGGCCATGAGGATGTCGTCGACGTACCGGCCGTCGATCAGGAACTCCTCGGCCATCGAGCCCTCGACGACGAAGCCGCAGCGCTCGTAGAGGCTGCGCGCCGGAGCGTTGTGGCCGAGCACGCGCAGGGTGAGCCGGCGGGCGCCCTGCTCGCGGGCCGCGGCACAGGCGGCCTCGACCAGCGCGACGCCGACGCCGCGGCCCCGGGCCCCGGCGTCGACCGCGAGGCCCTGGATCTGGCGCACGTGCGCGTTGCTGGCCAGCGGAGTGGGCGGGACGACCCGGACGTAGCCGACGACGCGGTCAGCGAGCACGGCGAGCAGGAACTGGTCCGGGCTGTGGCGCTCGTCGAACACGTCCGCACCCTCGTCGGGCCGTGGAGCAACGTCGGCCAGCCAGGTCCACGCCGCACGGTTGAGGGCGGAGAGCTCCTTCTCGTCCTCGGCCTGAGCGGGACGGATGATCAGATCGTCGGCTTCGCGCATGCGCGTCATGCTAATCAGCGGGGCCCCGGGCGTACACGGAATTACCGGGTGGGGTGCCTCGACGTCCGGGCGCGACGTCCGGGCGGGCCGCGCCCCGGCCGGCGACGCTCCGGCCGGCAGCGCCCGGGTCTGCGAGGTCCCGGCTGCGAGGATGTCCGCATGAGAATCGCGGTCACAGGATCCACGGGACTGATCGGCTCGGCACTCGTCGACTCGCTGCTGGCGGACGGCCACGAGGTGGTACGGCTGGTCAGGCACCGCTCGAAAACCGGCCCTCGACCGGACGGCACCACCGCCATCGGCTGGAACCCGCTGCTGGGTCAGGTCGACCGGGCCGGGCTCGCCGGGGTGGAGGCCGTCGTGCACCTGGCCGGCGCCGGGGTCGGCGACCGGCGCTGGACCGACGCCTACAAGCGGGAGATCCGGGAGAGCAGGGTGCTCGGCACCGAGACGCTGGCCGCCGCGGTGGCCGGGCTCACCGAGCCGCCGCGGGTCTTCCTCAGCGCGTCGGCGGTCGGCTTCTACGGACAGACCGGGGACCGGGTGATCGACGAGGAGTCGCCCGCCGGGGACGACTTCCTGGCCGAGGTCTGTGTCGAGTGGGAGGCCGCCGCCGGAGCGGCCGAGCGGGCCGGGGTCCGGGTGGTGCACCCGCGGACCGGGCTGGTGCTCTCGGCGGACGGCGGCGCGGGCGGGCGGCTCTTCCCGCTGTTCCGGCTCGGCCTCGGCGGGCGGCTCGGCGACGGCCGGCAGTACTGGAGCTTCATCTCCCTGGCCGACGAGGTCGCGGCGCTGCGGTTCCTGATCGACCGGGAGGACCTGAGCGGCGCGTTCAACCTCACCGCCCCGGAGCCGGTGACCAATGCCGAGCTGACGGCGGCGCTCGGCCGGGAGCTGCACCGGCCGACGCCGTTCCCGGTGCCCAAGGCACTCCTGGACGCCGTGCTGGGCGAGTTGGCGGTCGAAGTGGTCGGCAGCCACCGGGTGGTGCCGCGGAGGCTGCTGGACGCGGGCTTCCGGTTCCGGCATCCCGACGTGGATTCGGCGGTGCGGGCGGCCCTCTGACCCGACGGCGCGGCGGGAACGGGGCGGGGCGTGCGACGCCGGGAGCGGGAGCTGCGGGGACGGGCCGCCGGACAGGGCCGCCGGGAGCGGGGGGCGGCGGCCGGGGGGCGGGCGGAGCGGGCCGACCGGGGGCGGCGGGCGCGACGGGTTCGACGACCGCCGCGGCGCCGATGCGCGGTCCCCCCACCACCGCGTAGGCGCCGTACGACGTCCGCCCTGGCCATGGGCATATGCCCGACGCAGTCCGGGCGGGGCTCCGTGAGGGGGCGCACGGGAGCACGCTGCGGGCGCGTTGCGCGCCCCTGGTGACCGTGCGCGCCCGCCGGGCCGGAATCCCACCCGGATCGAATCACAGTCCGTGACCGAGCCCCCACCGGATGCTGTCACTCCTCTTCCCGGCTTCGGATCGGGCCCGATGCGCCTGTCTGACCCTCACACTGACTGGGCATCACATCGTCGGACCGTGTCCCAGCACCCCGCTACCTGCGCCGGCCCGAAACCCCGGGACCAGGGAGGGAGCCACCCGTGCCCACGTATGACTTCATTCGCCGCACCCGCCGGCAGTCCGATCCGGACGTCGTTGTGGTCGGAGCCGGACTCGCGGGCCTGGCCGCCGCCCGCGTCCTCACCGGCCACGGCCTGACCGTCCAGGTCTTCGAGGCCTCGGACCGGATCGGCGGCCGAGCAGCCACCCACGAGCTGGACGGATTCCGGCTCGACCACGGAAGCCACCTGCTGAACACCGCCTTCCCCGAGCCGCGTCGTGTGCTCGACCTCGACCGCCTCGAACTGCGCCCGCTCGCCCCCGGCGTCCTCGTGCACAGCGCCGGGCGCCGGTACCGGGTCGGGGACCCACAACTGACCACCGCCCGGCAGGCCGCCGCCCGGGCCCCACTGGGCAGTCCGCTGGACAAGGCGCGGCTCGGCAGCTGGCTCAACCGGCTGGCGGCGACCCCCGCCGCCCGCCTCAAGGCCCGACCCGAGACCACTGCCGCCCGGGCTCTCGCCGACCGCGGGCTCGCCCCGCGGACCGTCGACGGCCTCCTGCGACCGCTGCTCGGCGCCCTGCTCAGCGACCCGGCCCTCGGTACCAGCAGCCGGGTCGCCGACCTGGTGCTCCGCTGCTACGCGCGCGGCCGGCTCTGTCTGCCCGCCGGCGGGATCGCGGCCGTGCCGACCCAACTGGCCGCCGCCCTCCCCGCCGGCACCGTACGCACCGGCGTACGGGTCACCTCGATAGCGGCCGACGGCGTGGAGACCGTCGGGCACGGGCGGATCAACGCCCAGGCCGTGGTGGTCGCCACCGACCCCCGGTCCGCCACCGGCCTGCTGCCGGGCCTGCGGCTGCCCGGCTTCCACCCCGTCACCACCTTCTACCACGCGGCCGACCGGAGCCCGCTCGGCGAGGCGGTCCTCCTCCTGGACGGGGACCGCCCGAACGGTCAGCAGTCGCTGGTCTCGCACTCGCTGGTGCTCAGCGAGCTGCACCCGTCGTACGCGCCGGCCGGGCAGGCGCTGATCGCCACGACCGTGCTCGGCCGCCGCAGCTTCGACGCCGGCGGGCCGGCCGCGCTGGAACCCGCGGTCCGCGGACGGTTGGCGGAGCTGTACGGGACACCGGTGGCGGGCTGGCAGTTCTTGAGCGTGCGGCACCTCCCGGACGCCGTACCGGCCATGCCCCCGCCGCACAACACCCGGCGGCCGGTCCGGCTGCTGGCCGGGCTGTACGTCTGCGGCGACCACCGCGACACCAGCAGCGTGCAGGGCGCGCTGGTGTCCGGGCGCCGGGCCGCCGAGGCCGTGGTCCGTGACCTCGGGCTGCCGCTGGCCGTGCGGGAGGCGGAGGCGGCGGCCTGACGGGCCCGTTGCCGTCACCGGCACGCGGCCGGGCTGCCGGAGAGGGGCCCGGCCGCGTGCCAGTATGCCGATATGACCGCTGATCGGATGGTTCCTCCCCTTCCGCCGGACGCCCGGTGAGCGCCGGGCCTGAGGTCCAACCGCTCGCGCTGATCCTGGTCCCGGCCGCCGCGGTGGCCGCGCCGCTGCTCGCCGACCGGCTGCTGCGGTGGATCGCCGTTCCCACCGTGGTGTTCGAGATCGTGCTCGGTGTCCTGATCGGCCCGGACGTCCTGGGCTGGGTGCGCACCGACGACTTCGTCGACGCGCTCTCCCAGCTCGGTCTGGCCATGCTGATGTTCCTGGCCGGGTACGAGATCGACTTCGCCAAGCTGCGCGGCGGCCCGCTCCGGCAGGCGGGCACCGCGTGGCTGGTCACCCTGGTGGCCGCGCTCGGCGTCGGGGCGCTCGTCAACCCCGACCCACTGGACGGCGCCTTCACCGGGCTGGCTCTGACCACCACGGCACTGGGCACCATCCTGCCGATCCTGCGCGACTCCGGGGAGCTGCCCACCCCGTTCGGCTCGCTGGTGATGGCCACCGGCGCGGTCGGCGAGTTCGGGCCGATCATCGCCATCGCCGTCCTGCTCAGCGGCAACACCCCGGCCAGGACCGCCGTCATCCTGGCCGCCTTCGCGGTGATCACCGCCGTCGCGATCGGCTACGCCCGGCGCGCCCGGCCGGTCCGGATGACCCGGCTGATCCGGCGCACGCTGCGCACCTCCGGCCAGTTCGCCGTCCGTACCGTGATCCTCGCGCTCGCGACCATGGTCGCGGCCGCGCTCTGGCTGGACCTCGACATGCTGCTCGGCGCGTTCACCGCCGGCATCGTCTCCCGGCTGCTGCTGTCCGACGTCCCGGAGGCCGAGGGCGAGGTGATCGAGGCCAAGCTGGAGGGCATCGGCTTCGGCTTCCTCGTCCCGGTGTTCTTCGTCGTGAGCGGGATGAACTTCGACCTCTCGGCGCTGCTGGACGATCCGGGCACGCTGCTGCTCGTCCCGCTCTTCCTGACCCTGCTGCTGGCCGTGCGCGGGCTGCCCGCGGCGCTGATCGCCCCGGTCGGGCTCGGACGGCGCGACCGGGTGGCGCTCGGGCTGTACGGCGCCACGGCGCTGCCACTGGTCGTGGTCATCACCACCATCGAGGTCGACTCTGGGCACCTGCCGTCCTCCACGGCCGCCGCACTGGTCGGCGCGGGGATGCTCTCGGTGCTGGGCTTCCCGCTCACCGCCCAGCGACTGCGCGGGGACGCCCGCCCGCCGGCCGCCGGCGAGGGCGACCGGCCACGGGTGAACGCCGAGAGCTGGTGAACACCGAGAACCGGTAGGCGCTCCGCCGCCCGGGGCTCGGGCGTATGCCGATCAGATCACCCCCGCCTGACGGACGGTCTCCTCGAACGCCCGGGCCACCGGACTGCCCCGGTACGGGGTGAGCCGGCGGTGGAAGTCCCGCACGTACTCCAGCGAGCGGGCCGATCGCATCTCCCCCGCCGCCCGCAGCGCGTCGGTGGCCATGCCGCAGGCCTCGTCGAGGTCGCCCATCCCGAGCCTGGCGGTGGCCAGCACCAGCCGGCAGAAGATCCGGCTCCGGGCGTAGGCGGGCGAGCGCAGCCGCAGCGACTTCTCGGCGTGCTGGGCGGCCGTCCGCCACTGCTGGAGGTCCCGGTAGCAGTGGGCGAACTCGTCGGAGAGCTGGGCCTCGTCGAAGAACCGGGCCCAGGAGGGCAGTTCGTCGCCCGCCCGGGCCGCGGCCAGCGACCGCTCGGCGCGGACCAGCGCGGTGGTGCAGGAGCGGACGTCGCCGAGCAGGCCGTGCCCACGCGCCTCGGCGGCGTGCAGCAGCGCCTGCACCGTGGGCGGCACGGCTCCGCCGACGCCCTGCTGGGCGACCCTCGCCAGCTGGACGGCCTCCCGGCCGTGGCCGAGGTGCACGGCCTGCTGGCTCATCGTCACCAGGACGTACCCGCCGAGCGCGCGGTCGCCGGCGGCCTGGGAGAGCCGCAGGGCCTGGACGAAGTAGCGCTGGGCGAGGCCGTGCGCGGCGATGTCGAAGGACGTCCACCCGGCCAGTCGGGTGAGGTCCGCGACGGCACCGAACAGCGCGCGGCCGATCTGCTCGCCGTAGCGGCCCCGCAGCATCGGCTCGGCCTCGCTCTCCAGGTAGCGCACCAGCGCCTGGCGGGCGTGGCCGCCGCCGTAGGCGTGGTCCAGCGCGCGGAAGAGGTCGCCGACGGCGCGGATGGCCGCGATGTCCCCCCGGCCGACCCGCAGCGCCGGGCGGGGCTCGCGGGCCGGGTCGTGGTACGGCGGCTCGACGGCGATGGGCGGACGCCGGCTCTGGGTCGGCACCCGGCCGAGCGCGGTCGTGCCGGCGGCCGCCCCGGAGGCGGGCCCCGCAGTCGCCCCGGCGGGCGTGCCCGCGGCGGCCGGGGCCGCTCCGGTGGCCGATCCGGCCGGGGTCGCAGCCCGGCCGAGGCCCGTTCCGGGCGTGCCGGAGGTGCCCGGGGCGGAGCCGCGGGCCGGAGGCGCGGCGGGGCCGCCGGGCGCACCCGGGCCGGGTGGTCCGGCGGACGGCGCGCCACTGCCCGGATCGGGCCTGGCCAGGGTGGAGCCGTCCCGCGCGACCCGCTCGTCGGTCCGGCCGATCAGCCAGTCCCGGCTCGGCACGACCAGCCCGGCCGGGGTGAAGGCGATCCGGCGCAGCTCCGACTGCGGGCCGTTGTCCTTGCGCCACATGCTCGCCACGATGTCCACCGCCTCCTGCGGCGTCTCGGCGAACTCCAGGCCCGCGTAGACCGGGGCGCAGGCGTCCAGGCCGAGGTCCTGGGCGGTGAGGCGGCGGCCGAGCCGGCGGGTGAACACCTCGGCGATCAGTGCCGGGGTGGCGCCGCGCGGCTGCTGGCCGCGGAGCCAGCGGGTGACCGAGGTCTTGTCGTACCGCAGGTCCAGGCCGTGCTCCAGGCCGAGCTGGTCGACCCGGCGGGCCAGCCCGGCGTGCGAGAAGCCCGCCTCCTCGATCAGGGCGGCCAGTTGGAGGTTCTGCGTGGCCGACCCGGAGTGGCCGCCCGACTGACCTCCCGTCCGGCCCGCCGGACGGCCGCCCGCGGGGTCGACCTGGGCCGGCCGGGGCGGCTCGTCGGCGGTGGCGAGCACGGTCGGGTGCCGGTCGGGCGTGGCCTGGACGGGAAGCCGCAGCTCGTCGGCGGTCGGGGTGTCGGGGGCGTCCGGAAGGGCCCGGCCGACCGGACCTCGGTGCTGGTCGAGCGGGTCGAGCGGTCCGTACGCCGGGCTGTCGGTTACAGGCCTTTGGGGCATAGTCAGTCAACACCTCTCGGACGCCGCACCGGCTCCACCAGCGGTTCGGCTGCCTGTGGCGACGCCCCCTGTCGGGAATCGGCGTGAATGTAGCGAGCATTCGGGCGCTATGGGTGGTTCTGACCGAGCAATCCTCCGAACGGGTGAAGCATCCGCGCCCATTGTGGGGAAGACGCCCAGCGATCGGTTTGGCTTTCACGACTCCTCCCGCCCATGGACCGTCATGACGGCGATCACCACAGTTCACCCTGATGCTGTAGGGGTTCGCCACATAGGAGGGAAGCCGCCGGATTCCTACCGTTCTGGGCCATGGACACCACTTCAGACCGCCCGCTCGACGGCCGCACCGCCCTGGTCACCGGGGCCGCCTCGGGCATCGGCCGCGCCTGCGCCGAAGCCCTCGCCGCGGCCGGCGCCCGGGTCTACGTCGTCGACGTCGCCGCCGAGCCTGCCCGCCGGCTCGCCGAGCGAATCGGCGGCGTCGCCCACGTCGCCGACCTCTCCGACCCGGAGGCGGTGGAGGCGCTGCCGGCCGACGCCGACATCGTGGTCAACAACGCGGGCCTCCAACACGTCGCACCCTTGCACGAGTTCCCGGTCGACCGGTTCCTGCTGATCCAGCGGGTGATGGTCGAGGCGCCGTTCCGGATCCTGCGCCGGACCCTCCCGCAGATGTACGCGCGGGAGTGGGGGCGGGTGGTCAACGTCTCCTCCGTCCACGGCCTGCGGGCCAGCGCCTTCAAGTCCGCCTACGTGACCGCCAAGCACGCGCTGGAGGGGCTGAGCAAGACGGTGGCGCTGGAGGGCGCGCCGTACGGCGTCACCAGCAACTGCGTCAACCCGGGCTACGTCCGGACCCCCCTGGTGGAGCGTCAGATCGCCGACCAGGCACTCGCCCACGGCATCCCCGAGGGCGAGGTGGTGGAACGGATCATGCTCGACCGCACCGCCGTCAAGCGCCTGATCGAACCCGACGAGGTCGCCCGGCTGGTCCTCTGGCTCTGCTCCCCGCACGCCTCCTACGTCACCGGCGCCAGCCTCCCGATCGACGGCGGCTGGACCGCCCGTTGACCGCGCGGCGAAGACCGGCGAGCAGAAGTGGGCCGGGGCCGAGGACCGCCGACTGCTCAGCGTCCGCAGCGGCAAGTGCCCGGAGATCCCCGGTCGGAGCACCGCGCAGGTGCCGTGGTCGCAACCACTCGTCGGCGGCCCCGCCGGCTCGTCGGGGCATCGCGACTGCCGCGTCAACCGCGCGGTCGGGCGTCCCACCCTCCGCGGCCTATGGCCCCCCCGCCCATATCGCCGCCCATTGATGTATCGGCCTCCACCATAGGATCCGGGCAGGGGAGTTCCTACCTTGTGGCAACACCGTCCCCCAGCCGGAAGTGGTGACCATGAGCAGCGCCGACGCCCCGAAGGACACGAGAGGTTCACTGCCACGAGTCGTGGCCGCCAGCCTCATAGGAACGACGATCGAGTGGTACGACTACTTCCTGTACGGAACAGCGGCGGCGCTGGTGTTCGGGAAGCTGTTCTTCCCGAACAGCGATCCGCTGACCGGCACGCTGCTCTCCTTCCTCACCTACGCCATCGGGTTCGCGGCCCGGCCGCTCGGGGCCCTGGTGTTCGGGCACTTCGGGGACCGGGTGGGGCGGAAGAAGCTGCTCGTGGTGAGCCTGCTGCTGATGGGCGGGTCGACCACCCTGATCGGCTGTCTGCCGACGTACGACTCGATCGGGGCGACGGCGCCGGTCCTGCTCACCGTGCTGCGGCTGGTGCAGGGGTTCGCGCTCGGCGGCGAGTGGGGCGGCGCGGTGCTGCTGGTGTCGGAGCACGGTGACGCCCGGCGGCGCGGGTTCTGGGCGTCCTGGCCGCAGAGCGGCGCACCGGCCGGGAACCTGCTGGCGGCCGGCGTCCTGTCGCTGCTGACCACCGTGCAGTCGGAGGAGGCCTTCCTCTCCTGGGGCTGGCGGGTGCCGTTCCTGCTGTCGGCGGTGCTGGTCGGCGTCGGGCTGTGGATCCGGCTGGCGGTGGACGAGTCGCCGCTGTTCAAGCAGGCCCTGGCCCGGGCCGAGGCGCGCGAGGCGGCCCTGGGGAAGCCCGAACAGACGCCGCTGGTGGCGGTGTTGCGACACCACTGGCGGGAGGTGCTGGTGGCGATGGGCGCCCGGATGGCGGAGAACATCTCGTACTACGTCATGACCACGTTCGTCCTCGCCTACGCCGTCAACCACGTCCACCTGCCGAAGCAGACCGCGCTCAACGCCGTGCTGATCGCCTCGGCGATCCAGTTCGCCCTGATCCCGGTCTTCGGGGCGCTCTCCGACCGGGTCGGGCGCAAACCGGTGTACCTGGTCGGCGCGGTGGGCGTCGGCGCCTGGGCGTTCGTCTTCTTCGGACTGGTCGACACCAGATCCTTCAGCTCGCTCCTGCTGGCGGTGACCGTCGGACTGGTCTTCCACAGCGCGATGTACGCGCCCCAGGCCGCCTTCTTCTCCGAGCTGTTCGCCACCCGGATGCGCTACTCGGGCGCCTCGATCGGCGCCCAGTTCGCCTCGGTCGCGGCGGGCGCGCCCGCCCCGCTGATCGCCACCGCGCTGCTGAAGGACCACGGGAACTCCACCCCGATCTCGGTGTACGTGGCGATCGCCGCCGTGATCACCGTGCTGGCCGTGCTCTGCGGACGGGAGACGCGGGGGCACGACCTGGCGGAGGCGGAGGAGGAGACGTCGGGGGACGCGGCGGCGGAGGCCGGACAGGGGGCGGCGACGGCGGCAACCGCCTGACACCACGGGCGGCTTGACGCGACGTACGGCGGCCTGCGCTCACGACGGGCGAGCGCAGGCCGCCCGCGGGCACCCGGGCTGACCAGCTACGATCGCGCTTCCCTCCCCAGGGCTTGAGACCCACTGCCGATTGGCGGCCGCACCCGTGAACGACCGCGCCATCAACGACCGCGCCATCAATGACCTCGCCGCGAACGACCGCGCCGCGAACGACCTTCAGCCCGGCTCGGCGCCGGCGCTCCGGAAGCTCCTCGACCTGCTCGCCTCCGGCGCCGCCACCGAGGACTTCACCGACGTGCTCGCCGAAGCCCGCCGCCGGGGTGCGCCGGCCGCCGTCCTGGACGAGATCGACGAGGCCACCTGGCAGGCGCTGCGCGTGCACCGGACGCTGCGTCAGCACCGTCGCCGCGAGGCAGAGCTGACCGCCCTCTTCGACACCGCCGGGGACCTCGCCGCCTCCCGGGACCTCGACACCGTGCTGCAGGCCATCGTCCGCCGGGCCCGCATGCTGCTCGGCACCGACACCGCCTACCTGACCCTCCCGGACGAGGCCGCCGGCGACACCTACATGCGGGTCACCGACGGCTCGGTGTCCGTCCTCTTCCAGACCCTGCGGCTCAGCCTCGGCGACGGACTCGGCGGGCTGGTCGCACAGACCGCCCGCCCGTACGCCTCCCCCGACTACCGCGCCGACGACCGGTTCCACCACACCGGCACCATCGACGCGGGCGTCCTGGACGAGGGCCTGGTGGCGATCATCGGAGTGCCGCTGCTGCTCGGCGGCCGGGTCATCGGCGTCCTGTTCGCCGCCGACCGCTCGCCGCGCACCTTCTCCCCCGACGAGGTCGCGCTGCTCTGCACCCTGGCCGCACACGCCGCGATCGCCCTGGACACCGCCAAGTCGCTGGCCGACACCCGGGCCGCGCTCGGCGAGCTGAACACCGCCAACGCGCTGATCCGCGCCCACTCCGACGCCGTCCAGCGCGCCGAGCAGGGCCACGACCGGCTGACCGACCTGGTCCTGCGCGGTGCCGAGGTGCCGGACGTGGCGGCCGCCGTGGCCGCCCTCCTCGGCGGCGGGATAACGGTCCTGGACGCCGAGGGCGAGCCGCTGGCCGGACGGTCCGGGCCCGGAGCCGGGCTCGCCGAAGCCGCCGCCGCGT
This sequence comes from Streptomyces sp. BE20, assembly GCF_036322525.1. Classification (NCBI taxonomy): domain Bacteria; kingdom Bacillati; phylum Actinomycetota; class Actinomycetes; order Kitasatosporales; family Streptomycetaceae; genus Streptomyces; species Streptomyces sp. BE20. The sequence goes on from NZ_JAQYWW010000977.1 coordinate 40,780, forward strand.
CCCGCGCCGAGGGCCGCTCGGTCCCGCACGGCGACGCCTGGGTCTGCGCGGTACTGGCCGGCCAGGAGCAGCTCGGCACCCTGGTGCTGCGCGGTCGCCCGGACCTCGACGACGCCGACCGGCGGCTGTTCGAGCGGGCCGGTGTGGTGACCGCGTTGCTCCTGCTGCTGCGCCGTTCGGTCGCCGAGACGGAGAACCGGGTCCGCGGCGAACTGCTGACGGACCTGCTCACCGCCCCCGACCGGGACCCGGCCGGGCTGACCGCGCGCGGCCGGCGGCTCGGTGTGGACCTCGGCCGACCGCACCTGGTCCTGGTCGCCGAACCGGCCGGTGGAACCACGACGGCGGGCGCGGCCTCCACCGCCGCCGGCGACCGCTCCCGGCTGGCCGGCGCGGCCGGACGGTACCTGTTCGGCTCCAGGGGGATCAGCGCGGAGCACGGCGAGGCGGTGGTGCTGCTCGTCCCCGACGGCGCCGACGAGGGCGGGGACGCCGCCCTGAGGGCGGCCGAGCAGGCCGCCGAGCGGCTCGCCCGGCTGGCCGGGTTCCCGGTCACCGTGGGCGCCGGCCGCCCCGCCGCCGGACCGGTGGCGCTCGCCGCCGCCCACGCCGAGGGCCTGCGCTGCGTGCGGGCACTGCGGGTCCTGGGCCGGGCCGGGGACGGCGCCTCGGCCCGGGCGCTCGGCTTCCTCGGCGTCCTGCTCGGCGACGGCCACGACGTGGACGGCTTCGTCCGGGCGACGCTCGGCCCGCTGCTGGACTACGACGGCCGGCGCGGCACCGAGCTGGTCCGCACCCTGCGCGCCTACTTCGACTGCGGCGGCAGCCTCACCCGGGCCAAGGACGAGCTGCACGTCCACGTGAACACGGTGGTACAGAGGCTGGACCGGGTCGAAGTGCTGCTCGGACGGGACTGGAACCACCCCGAGCGCTCGCTGGAGCTCCAGCTGGCCCTCCGGCTGCAGCTGCTCTCGGACACCTGAGCGGCCACGACGGCGGCGACCCGGTCGCGGGCCGGGCGCGGGCCGGGCGCGGGACGGGGGGCGAGCACGGGGGCGAGCACGGCCGCAGGCACCTGGACGGCCCCTCGGCGGGCGGGCGTACAGTGGCCAGGTTGGTCTCGAACGCCTGGCAAGGAGCAGTTGGTGAGCGAGAACGTACGTTTCGTGCGGATGGGCATAGGCGAGGGCTCCGTGCCCTACCAGGAGGCCTGGGAGGAGCAGCAGCGGCTGCACGCCCTGCGGGTCGCGGACGAGATCCCGGACACGGTGCTGCTGCTGGAGCACCCGCCGGTGTACACCATGGGCAAGCGCACCAACCCCGCCGACCTGCCGCTGGACGGCACCCCGGTGGTCGAGGTCAACCGGGGCGGCGAGATCACCTGGCACGGCCCGGGCCAGCTGGTCGGCTACCCGATCGTGAAGCTGCCCGATCCGATCGACGTGATCGCGTACGTGCGCCGGTTGGAGGAGGCCCTGATCCGCGCCTGCGGCGCGTTCGGCGTGGAGACCACCCGGATCGAGGGCCGCAGCGGCGTCTGGGTGCTGGGCGACAGCATCCCGGACGCGGTGGTGGACCCGTCACAGGTGGTGGACATCGGCAAACTCACGCTGCGGATGGGCCTGCCGCTGGGCATCGACCCGCGCCTCGCCGGCCCCGAGTACGCGCCCTCCAACGCCGGGCAGCGCGGCGACGACCGCAAGCTCGCCGCGATCGGCGTCCGGGTCGCGCGCGGGGTGACCATGCACGGCTTCGCGCTCAACTGCGACCCGGACATGACCTGGTTCGACAAGATCGTGCCGTGCGGCATCCGGGACGCCGGCGTCGCCTCGCTGGCCGGTGAGCTGGGACGGGACCTCCCGGTCGCCGAAGCGTTGCCGCTGGTCGAGAAGCACCTGGCCGAGGTGCTCGCGGAACTCCCGGAGCCGGCACTCCGCCGCTGAGCTCCGGCCGCCGCCCACCGGGGCCCGGCCCCGAACGCCCGCGCCCGGAGCCGCCACCTCGAAGTCCCGGGCGGCTTCCGGGGAATCTACCCGCCGGTACCGCTGTTGCCCTGCGATTGCAGGGCCGCTGCCCCGACGAAGGCCGTACAAGCACAGGCGTACCCTGGGGGTACCCCGTCTAGTTCTAGGAGTCGCACGTGTCCGCTGTCGCACCCGACGGCAGGAAGCTTCTCCGCCTGGAGGTCCGCAACAGCGAGACCCCCATCGAGCGGAAGCCCGAGTGGATCAAGACCCGCGCGAAGATGGGCCCGGAGTACAACGCCCTCCAGTCGCTGGTGAAGAAGGAGGGGCTGCACACCGTCTGCCAGGAGGCCGGCTGCCCCAACATCTTCGAGTGCTGGGAGGACCGCGAGGCGACCTTCCTCATCGGCGGTGACCAGTGCACCCGCCGCTGCGACTTCTGTCAGATCGACACCGGCAAGCCCGCCGACTTCGACCGCGACGAGCCGCGCCGTGTCGCCGAGTCCATCGTCACCATGGACCTCAACTACGCCACCATCACCGGCGTGGCCCGCGACGACCTGCCGGACGGCGGCTCCTGGCTGTACGCCGAGACCGTCCGCCAGGTGCACGCGATGACGGCGGGCCGCGAGAGCGGCCGCACCGGCGTCGAGCTGCTGATCCCCGACTTCAACGCGGTGCCCGAGCAGCTCGCCGAGGTCTTCTCGTCCCGCCCCGAGGTGCTGGCGCACAACGTCGAGACGGTGCCGCGGATCTTCAAGCGGATCCGCCCGGCGTTCCGCTACGAGCGCTCCCTGGACGTCATCACGCAGGCCCGGGCCGCCGGCCTGGTCACCAAGTCCAACCTGATCCTGGGCATGGGCGAGACCCGCGAGGAGGTCAGCCAGGCGCTGGCCGACCTGGTCGGGGCCGGTTGCGAGCTGATCACCATCACCCAGTACCTGCGCCCCTCGCTGCGCCACCACCCGGTGGAGCGCTGGGTCAAGCCGCACGAGTTCGTCGAGCTGCAGCAGGAGGCCGAGGAGCTCGGCTTCGCCGGGGTCATGTCCGGCCCGCTGGTGCGCTCGTCGTACCGCGCCGGGCGGCTGTACCGGCAGGCGCTGGAGCACCGCGCGCAGCACGAGCAGGCGGCGGTCTGAGTCGCGCTCCGGTGCGGGCCGACGGTTTTACGCCATCGGAGGGGCGGAGCTTCGGCTCCGCCCCTTTCGCTTCACCGGGCTTTGACTGCCTGGTCACGGACTGGTAACACGGGGTGGGGACGATGGGTCCGCCGCGGTCGTTCGATTTTTCTCGGCCACGAGACGTGGTGGCCGCGCGGACGCGGGGACGAACGGGTCCTCGCAGGAAAACTTCCGAGCCACGAGAGGAGCTGTTCGGCATGCGGGTCGGTATCCGGTCGGTGGGCACCGCGCTGCGGCTGGCCGAGAGCGTGCTGCTGGCGGGCGGCCAGCGCCAGGCCCGGCGGAATGCCTGGTCAGCGGTCTGCGAGAACCGCCAGTACGCGGCGGACAGGGAGCAGGACTCGCTCGTCGCGACCGCCCGGGCGAAAGCCGCGGGCCGCTGACGGAGCCCCTGCGGGACGCCGTCGAGGCGCCGGTACGAGCACGCACGGGTCACGGTTCGGGGCGAACGGGTACCCGGGCTTGGATATCCCGTACCCACGCCACGTACCATGAGCGTTATGGCGAGGGAAACATCCGAGAACCCCGGGCGACTGAAGCAGATCCGCCTGGCGTACACCATGACCAAGAAGGTCGACACCAAGATCGGCCTGATCATCGCCGGCGTCGGCCTGCTGACCTTCGGCGTGTTCCTCGCCATCGGCTTCGCGATCGACCACCCTGTCTACCTGGGCATCCTGGGCTTCATCGTGGCGTTCCTCGCCATGGCGATCGTCTTCGGGCGCCGGGCCGAGCGCGCAGCGTTCGGACAGATGGAGGGGCAGCCGGGAGCGGTCGCGGCGGTACTGAACAACATCCGACGGGGCTGGAGCGCGAACTCCACCCCGGTCGCGGTCACCCGTAACCAGGACGCGGTCTACCGCGCCGTGGGCCGGGCCGGTATCGCGCTGATCGGCGAGGGCAACCCGAACCGGGTCCGCCAGCTGCTGGCGTCGGAGAAGAAGAAGATGGCGCGGATCGTCGGCGACGTTCCGGTGCACGACATCGTGGTGGGCACCGGCGAGGGCGAGATTCCGCTCAAGAAGCTGCAGATCCACCTGATGCGCCTGCCCCGTGCCATCACCGCCGCCCAGGTCACCGAGACCAACGACCGCCTGCGGGCGCTGGGCGACCTGCTCTCCAAGGCGCCGATCCCCAAGGGCCCGATGCCCAAGGGCGCCCGGATGCCCAAGGGTGGCCAGGCCCGCTGACCCCCTCCCCTTACGACACGGAACGGCCCCGCCGCGGTAACTCCGCAGCGGGGCCGTTCCGTGTTTCCGGTCGGTGATCAGGGGGTCGCGGTCCGGGCGGTCAGATCCGGACCTCGACCGTGCCGACCGCCTTGTCGTGCAGACCCCGGGTGTCGCGGTCCCAGACCAGGGCCGGCACCACCAGGCAGAGCAGCAGCGTGCGCAGCAGCACCTGCGGGATGGTGGCGCGGCTGCCGTCCAGGCGGACCACCCGCAGGCCGAACAGCCGCTTGCCGACGGTCGTCCCCGTCGTGGCGATCAGCAGGACGGTGACGGTGAAGAACAGCGGGGTGGTCCACAGGTTCGCCGAGGCCGGGGATCCCTTGGAGACCAGCCCGAAGGCGACCAGCGCGACCAGCCAGCCGTCGACGAACAGCGCGCCCATCCGGCGGCCGGGGCCGCCGACCGAGCCGGGGCCCTCCTGAGGCAGCCCGAGGCGCTCACCGCGGTAGCCGAAGTCGGCGCCCATCTTCTCGGCGGCCGCTTTCGGGCCGTCGATCCACGATCCCAACGCTTCTCTGGTGTCCACCGATCCACACTAACCGGGCATACACCCGGCACCACCACCGGCTCCCCCGAGGAGTCCCGGAGAAGTCCCGGGGTAGTCCCGAGGTAGTCCACCGAAGAGTGAACCGCGCCACTCGGGCTTTCCGTCACCCCCTCCAAGTGGTCCAGACCACTTGGAGAGCCCCACCTGGGAGGGCGAGGCGTTTTGTCCAGACCCGTACGTCTTTGCCGCCCGCCCGACAACGGCGGTTAACATTCAGGAAACGACTGGGTCACCGGTCGGAAACGGGCCATTCCTAGGGTGAGCCCCATTCGCACGCCGAGGAGGACGAATGTTCAACAACGCCACCGAAGTGAAGCAGTTCATTCAGGACAACGACGTCAAGTTCGTCGATGTCCGGTTCTGCGACCTGCCGGGCGTCATGCAGCACTTCTCCGTACCTGCGGCGACCTTCGACCCGTCCGAGATCCTGATGTTCGACGGCTCGTCGATCCGTGGCTTCCAGGCCATCCACGAGTCGGACATGGCCCTGGTCCCCGACCTCGCCACGGCCCGGCTCGACCCGTTCCGCCAGGTGAAGCACCTCAACATCAACTTCTTCATCCAGGACCCGGTGACCGGCGAGGCATACAGCCGCGACCCGCGCAACGTCGCCAAGAAGGCCGAGGCCTACCTCGCCTCCTCCGGCATCGCCGACACCGCCTTCTTCGGGCCCGAGGCCGAGTTCTACGTCTTCGACTCGGTGCGGTTCGACACCAGCGCCAACGCCTCCTACTACCACATCGACTCGGAGGCGGGCGCCTGGAACACCGGCTCCGCCGAGGGCGACGCGCGCGGCTACAAGGTCAAGTACAAGGGCGGCTACTTCCCCGTCCCGCCCGTCGACCACTTCGCCGACCTGCGCGCCGAGATGTCCCTGGAGCTGGCCAAGGCCGGCCTGGAGGTCGAGCGCCAGCACCACGAGGTCGGCACGGCCGGCCAGGCGGAGATCAACTACAAGTACAACACCCTGCTGCACGCCGCCGACGACCTGATGCTGTTCAAGTACATCATCAAGAACGTCGCCTGGCGCAACGGCAAGACCGCCACCTTCATGCCGAAGCCGATCTTCGGCGACAACGGCTCGGGCATGCACGTCCACCAGTCGCTGTGGACCGAGGGCTCCCCGCTCTTCTACGACGAGCAGGGCTACGCCGGGCTCTCCGACACCGCCCGCTACTACATCGGCGGTCTGCTCAAGCACGCCCCGTCGCTGCTGGCCTTCACCAACCCCTCGGTGAACTCCTACCACCGCCTGGTGCCCGGCTTCGAGGCCCCGGTCAACCTGGTCTACTCGCAGCGCAACCGCTCGGCCGCGATCCGCATCCCGATCACCGGCTCCAACGCCAAGGCCAAGCGCATCGAGTTCCGCGCGCCCGACCCGGCCTCCAACCCGTACCTGGCCTTCGCCGCCATGCTGATGGCCGGCCTGGACGGCATCAAGAACAAGATCGAGCCGCTGGAGCCGGTCGACAAGGACCTCTACGAGCTGGCCCCCGAGGAGCACGCCAACGTCCCCCAGGTGCCGGCCTCCCTCCCGGCCGTCCTGGAGGCCCTGGAGGCCGACCACGAGTACCTGCTCGCGGGCAACGTCTTCACGCCCGACCTGATCGAGACCTGGATCGACTTCAAGCGCACCCAGGAGATCGCCCCCATCGCCCTCCGGCCCCACCCGCACGAGTTCGAGCTCTACTACGACCTGTAGACCGCGGACACCGCGACGCGTGTCCCGGCTGCGGCCGGGGGCGCGGGCGGGTCGGACACGCAGGCGCCCCCGGGCCCCGTCGCTCTCACCGGAGTGCGACGGGGCCCGGCGCCGTGCTGCGGGCGACTGGGCGGGTGGGGCGGCGGGAGCCGCGCGATACTGGGGGCATGGCGAAGAACACTCCGCCGCCGCACGCTCCGCCGACCGTCACGGTCAAGGGCCGGGCCCTGCGGCTGCGTACGATCGGGATCGCCGTCCTCGCGGTCCTCGCTGTCTGGTTCATCGCGGCCAACACGGAGTCGGTCTCGATCACCATGTGGGTCGTCGACGTCACGATGCCCCTGTGGGTGGTCCTGACGGTGACCCTGGTGGTCGGCCTGATCATCGGCTTCTTCCTCGCCCGGCGCCGCCCGAAGGGCTAGCGGCCTACCGCCGCGGTGTGCGGGAGGGGGCCGCCGGGCGCATCCGGGCCCTCGGTCGGCTCGGCGGTGCGGCGGCGTCGGCTGCCGTGGGGGCGAAGCGCAGGAGGAGCATGGCGGCGTCGTCGTCCAGGCGGTTGCCGGTGTACTCCACGAGGGCGCGGCGCAGGTCGGTGAGGGCCTCGGGCAGGTCGTCGTGGTCCAGGAGCGCGCCGCGTTCATGGAGGGGGAAGAAGTCCCCGTCGCCGTTGCGGGCCTCCGCGGTGCCGTCGGTGTAGAAGAGGATCCGGTCCCCGTGGCTCAGCCGCACCGTGCAGGTCCCGGGGCCGTCCGCGTCGGGGAACGGCAGGCCCAGGGGCAGGCCCGGCAGGTCCGGCTCCGCGAGGCGGGTGGTGCCGTCCGCCCGGCGGACCAGGGGCGGCGGGTGGCCGAAGTTCACCAGGGTGACCTGGCCGGTGTGACTGCAGTCGGCGATCACCGCGGTGACGAACTCGTCCCCGCCGGTCCGGCGCGCCAGCCGCTCCTCGATCCGGTCGGCGACGGTCCGGAGGTCGTTCGTGGTGGTGGGGGCGGACTCGCGGAACGCCTGGAGGACCGCGACGGCGCCGGTGACCGCCGGCAGGCCCTTGCCCTGGACGTCCCCGACGATGACGCGGACACCGCCGGGCACCGGGATGGCCTCGTAGAAGTCCCCGCCGATCCGGGCGCCGGCCGCGGCGGAGGTGCAGGAGACGGCCAGGTCGAGCGAACCGTTGCGGGCGGGCACCGGGCCGAGGATGAGGTTCTGGGCGACGTCGGCGACGGCCTGCGCGTCGGCCAGGTCGCGCTCGGCCAGGCGGCGCTGCTCCTCGGCGTCCCGCCGGTGCGCCTCGGCCCGGCGGTGGGCGCCGGAGGCGCAGGCGCCCGCGGCCGTCACGGCGACCACCGCGCCGTAGGCCACGAAGGCGCGCTCCGAGGTCGGGATGCCGTTGACGGCCGCTGCCCCCAGGCAGGCGAGGAGCGCGGTGGTTCCGACGAGGAGGACCCGCCGGGGCGCGGAGCCCACGGCGGCGAGGGCCGGTGGCGCCGCCAGCAGGGCGAGCAGGATCGTGGCGCCGACCAGGACGTCGAGCGCCGTCACGACGGCGATCAGCGCGTACGGCAGGAGGGCGTCCGTGGGTATGCGGGGGCGCACGGGGCGGGCGTCCATCGGGTGTTCCCTTCGGGCGGACTCGGGGAGCCGAACCCCGCCCAGCCCGACGGGGTGGCTGACGGGCACCCCCCGGATCCCTCTCCTTAGGGACAAAGGATAGGTAAAGCGACAGACGAACGGGAGGAAACCGGCGCAAATGTGGTCGATCCGCCAAACAGTCCTCGTGGCCGAGGGCAGGACCAGGGCGGGGGCGGGGGCGAACGCCGAGGGGCGGCTCCCGTGCGTCAGCGGACCGTGACGGGGAGCGTGTCGAAGCCCCGCAGGACGAGGCGGTCACGGCGGGTCGGCACGCCGCCGGGGGCCAGCCTCGGGAAGCGGTCGAGGAGGGCGGGCACGGCGACGTCCGCCTCCAGGCGGGCGAGCTGACTGCCGAGGCAGAAGTGCGGCCCGCCGCCGAAGCTGAGCGGCTGGCTGTCCGTCCGGGTCGGGTCGAAGCGCTCGGGGCGCAGGTAGCGGGTCGGGTCGTGGTTGGCCGCGCCCAGCATGACGAACACCACCGTGCCGGGCGGCGCGGGCAGGTCGGCCACCGTCAGCCCGTCGGCGGCGGCGACCCGGGTGGTGAGCTGGACCGGCGAGTCGAAGCGCAGCACCTCGTCCGTGAAGAGCCCCGGGGGCAGCGCACCGGTGCGCAGCCCGTCCGCGGCCTCCGGGTGGTGGAAGAGCTGGGCGAGGCCGTTGCCGAGCAGGTTGGTGGTGGTCTCGAATCCGGCCACCAGGAGCAGGACGAGGTTGCTCAGCAGCTCCTGGCCGGAGATCCGGTCCGGGGAGTCGGCGGCGATCCGGGCCAGGTCGCTGACCAGGTCGCCGGTCGGGCGGGCCAGTCGTTCGGCGACCAACTCGGTGAAGTAGGAGGACAGTTCCTCGGCGGCGGTGTCGGCGGATTCGAGTTCGGCGAGGTCCTCGACCAGCTCCAGGGCGATGGTGAGGTCCGACGCCAGGGTGCGGAAGCGGTATCGGTCCGCGGCCGGGACGCCGAGCAGTTCACAGATCACCTCGACCGGCAGCCGGAAGGCGAAGGCCTCCATGAAGTCGACCGGAGAGCCGTCGGCACCCCGCTCGGCCATCTCGCCGAGCAGCCGCCCCACCGCCGTCGCGATCGTCGGGCGGAGCGCCGCCACCCGGCGGGCGTTGAAGGCCGAGGCGATCAGCGAACGGACCCGGGCGTGGTCGGGGGCGTTCCGCTGCAGGATCGACCGGCTGAGCAGGGCGATCGACGCGTGCGAGAACAGCTCGGATTCGGCCCCCGCCAGGGTCGCGGCGTCCTCCAGGGCGAAGGCGGGGTTGCGCAGCACCTGGTTGGCGGCGGTATGGCCGAGCGCCATGATCCCGCCCGGGCCGGCCGTGGCCGCGGCGCCCAGTTCATGGGCCCGCGCGTACAGCGGGTAGGGGTCGATCCTCCCCTCGGTGGTCATGAGCTGCTCGATGATCGCTGCGCCGTCCATCCGGTGCTCCCCTCCAGAGACCCGACTCCCTCGGGGGACCAACCATCGACAGGGGGGCGGTAGTTCCCGGTCGGCGGGAGTGCGGGAGGCAGGGGGAGGGGAGCACGGGAGGGCGTGCGTCGGGAGTCGCGCGACGACCCCGGGGCGTGCCGGCGGGCCCGTCGGGCCGACGCACGGCACGGGCGCGGGGCGCGGGGACACGGGGGCACGGCACGGGCGGGCGTCCGGGGTGCGGATCGTCGGTAGGCTGACGGGATGGAGATCTGGATCAACCCGCGCTGCGGGAAGTGCCGTGCCGCGCTCGGCGTCCTGGAGGGCGCGGGCGTCAAGTACACCGTGCGGCGCTATCTGGAGGATCCGCCGAGCGCCGCCGAGCTGGAGCGGGTCCTGGAGCGGCTCACGCTGGAACCGTGGGACATCACCCGGATCGAGGAGCCGGTGGCCAAGGAGCTCGGCATGAAGCAGTGGAGCCGGGAGCCCGACGACCGGGCCCGGTGGATCGCGGCCATGGCGGAGCACCCGATCCTGATCCAGCGCCCGATCATCACCGCGGACGACGGGCACGCACTCGTCGCGCGGACTCCCGAGGCGGTCAGGTCCGTCCTGCCGTAGGCCCGTCACGGGTTCGCCGCCGGGGTGCCGGGAAGTCCCGCCCCCGGGGCGCCGGGCCGGTGAGCACGGCCCTCAGCGGCGCTCGACGGTCCTCACCGGCTCGCCCGGCCGCCAGGAGCTGATCCGTACCGCGTCGTCCTCGACGGTGGTGTGCACGACCTGTTCCAGCTCCAGCCGGAAGGCGTGGTACGGGCCGGACGGCGGCTCGGGGAGGTCGGCCTCGTAAGCGGCGACCTCGGCGGCGTCGGTCAACTCGACGGCCCGGCCGGAGACCTTGGAGTCACCGCCCGCGAGCGTCTCGTCACTCGGGTTGCTGTGCAGGGCGAAGCGGGCGTCGCGGCGGAGGTCCGCGGCCTTGACCGCTCCGCCCATCGACCCGAGCATCAGGTCCGCGCCGATGAAGTCCACCTCGGTGCCGCTGACCCGGGGGGAACCGTCCTTGCGGAGCGTCGCCAGGACGTGGTGCTTGTTGGCCTCGAACCGGGCCCGCACGGCGGGGGCGAGGTCCGGCGCCTCGTGCTCGAAGTCCTGCCAGGTAGCCATGGCGCCAGTCTGGCACCCGGTACCGACGGCCGCCCGGGCGTGCGGCGCGCACGCACGCGCCGCACGCGGGAGGCCCGGGCATGGGCCGGAGGACCGGCGCGTGCGCGCGGGCCGGGTGTCGGTGGCCGGTGCCAGACTGGCCGGGTGACCACCACGACCACGTACATCGCCTTTCTGCGGGCCGTCAACGTCGGCGGCCGGACGGTGCGGATGGAACGGCTGCGCGCCCTCTTCGCCGAACTCGGCCTGGAGCGCGTCGGCTCGTACATCCAGAGCGGCAACGTCTTCTTCGCCGCCGACGCCCTCGGCCCGGCGGACCGCGCCGCCCTCACCGACCGGATCGAACAGCACCTGGCCGACTCGCTCGGCTATCCCGTGCCGGTGCTGCTGCGGACCGTCGACGAGGTCGAGGCCGTGCTCGCCGCCGAGCCCTTCGCCGGCGTCGAGGTGACCCCGGACGTCCGGCTGACGGTGAACTTCCTCTCCGAGCCGCTGCCCACGGACTTCCCGGTCCCGTACACCTCGCCGAAGGGCGACTACGAGGTGATCGGGGCCGACGCCGGCACCGCCTACGTGGTGGTGCACCTGAAGGACGGCAAGTGGGTGACCAGCGGTTCCCTCTTCGGCAAGTCCTACCGGGGCGCGGCGACTTCGCGCTTCCTGCACACCACCGTCAAGATCCTGGCAGCCGCCAGGAAGACCTGATCCGGCCACCGGCGGCCTCCGCGCCCCACCGCGCGTCCGCCTCCCTCGCCGCACTGCCCGGCCACCCGCTCGTACGGATCGCCGGGCCGGGGCCGACGGACGGAGCCGCGCCGGATCGAGCGGCGTACCGGGCGGCGTACAGGGCGGGGGCGCCGCGCACGGTCGACCGGTCGGCTGCGCACGGGAGCCTGGACAGGCGGGCGGAGACGAGCCGACAATCAGGCCATGACGTCTCCAGAGATCCGGACACACGTGGTCCGGCCGTCCGAGGCCGAGCGGGAGCAGGCTCTCGACGTGCTGAGGGACGGCGCCGGCAGCGGCCGGCTGTCGCACGACACCTTCCTCGGACGGCTGGACCTCGTCCTCCACGCGAGCAGCCGGTCCGAGCTGAACGCCGCGATGGCGGACCTGCCGGCCGGGAACCCGGTCGGACGGTTCGTGCTGCGGGCGGTCGGCCGGGTGTCGGCGTTCGGGGTGCGGCTGCGCGGGGCCTGGCGCGTCGAACGGCTGCCGGGCCTGAGCCTCCCGCACGTCGGCGCACGGAAGTTGACGATAGGCCGGATCCCCGGGTCGGGGCTGCGGCTGAACGACGCCTCGGTCTCCCGGCACCACGCCGAGCTGCGGCGCGAGGGCGAGGACTGGGTGCTGTACGACCTCGGGTCGACCAACGGCACGCATGTGAACGGGTACCGGATCGCCGGCGGGGTGCGGGTCCGACCGGGCGACCAGGTACGGTTCGGCAACCTGGAGTTCCGGCTCGCGGCGGGCTGAGCGGACGCGTCGTCAGGGGGCGGACCGGGGAGACGGCAGCACCGGTCCGCCGGCCTGTCGGCGGTCCGGTCCGCGGCCCTGCTCCGCGGGCCCCGGACGGCCGGACGGATTGTCAGCGGTAGGTGCTTGGATACGGGCATGGACCAGGACACCGCGCACACCACTCTTGCCGCCGACGCGCTGCGGGACGCCGAGGAACGGGCCCGCGAGCTGATCCGGTGCGGCTTCCAGGAGCCGGACGAGATAGTCGAGTCCCTGGTCGAGGACCTCGACGACCAGGGGCTGACGGCGGAGGAGGCGGAGCGGATCGTCGCTCCGCTGTGGCGGGCACGCCTGGAGGAACAGGCGTCCTGGCCGGAGACGACCGACGTCGACCGGCTGGAGGCCGCCTTCGACACCCTGGAGGAGCAGGGCATCGTCGCCGCGATGGACTTCACCTGCTGTGCGAGCTGCGGATATGCGGAGATCGGCGGCGAGGCCGACGAGGACTCGCGCGGCTTCGTCTTCTTCCACCAGCAGGACACCGAACGGGTCGCCACCGGCGGTTCGTTGATGCTGCGGTACGGCGGTTTCCAGGTGGACGGCGAGTCGACGGAGGCGGCCGTCCGGCGGACGGTCCGGGTCGGGCGCGAGGTGGTCTCGGCGCTCAAGGAGGTGGGGCTGCCGGTGAAGTGGGACGGCTCGCCGGAGGTGGCGATCACGGTCACGCCGATGGTCTGGCTCAACCGCCTGCCGGAGTGACCGCGTTCGGGGACCACGGCAACAGTGCCCGCAGCGGCTGCCCCCTTGGCTTTCCCCGGCGGTCGTGAGGCGGCAGCGGGGGCGCCGACGGTCAGCGGACGACGTGGAGTTCGGCTGTGTGCCCATGTGCGTCGGCATGGCGGAGGGTGATCTTCGCCGTACCGACGGCGGTCTCGGTGTCCTCGGTGAGGGTCCTGGTCTCCTCGCCGAGCCTGACCTCGGCCGTGGTGTCGGTGATCCGGCCGACGGTCAGCCGGACGGTCCGGTCGCCGCCGAATACCTCGACGGTGTGGGTGGAGTCGGCGTTGTCGGTGCGGACGACGACGTCGCAGCTGTCGTCGCTGAGGCAGAGCGAGGCGCCGCCCTTGCAGGCGGTGAGCCCGGCGCCGAGCAGCAGCACGGCGCCTGCGGCGAGGGCGGCCGAGCGGGCGACCGGGCCAAGGCGGCGGGCCGCCCCGGGAGCGGGCCGGTGCCCTGCGCGGCGGTCGGGGTGGTCGGATCGGTCGAAGTCACGGTCGTCGTGGCGGTGGCGGTCGCGGTGCGAAGCGGTCGGCGCACTGGTCATGGCATCGACGGTAGGGGCGTCTCCCGCGCCGGCCATCGCCCCTCGGCGGTACCCGCTCCCTGGTCGGCCCCGGACCGCGCGGGCGGTCGCACCCCGGAGACGGATGGGTCGAAACCCCTAGGGGTCGAACGGAGTTGGAGGTCCGAAAGGATCTCCACCGAGGCCCTCCCCCCGGCCCGTCCTGCACCGAACCGTGCCCCGACGCGTCGGCATGTGCCACTGACATGTGTCGGCGTCCCGTGCCACGCGCGTAGAACGAGGCCACGAAAAAGGCCCGCGGGTCAGTCCCCGGCGACGTCCCAGGACTCGGGCGTCCCCCACAGCGGCGCCGTGCAGCGCTGGTAGGTCGCCTGCCAGTGCGGCCAGTGCCGGGCCACCACGTCGTCGCAGTCCGCCACCAGCCGCTCGACCGTCGCCGGTTCGACGCCGTCCAGCAGCCAGGCGAGCGCGTCGGCGGTGCCCGGCCCGCCCGCGACGTGCAGCACGTCCAGCAGCTCGGACAGGCTGCCGACCCGGGAGTTCTCCGTGAAGACCCGCTCCATCCGGGGCAGCAGCTGCCGCTCCTCGATCCTCAGATGGGTCTCCAGCCGCGCCGCCAGGTCCTCGATCGCATAGGCCACCGGCCAGACCGAGCCGGCGTCCCGGCTGGCGATCCGGACCAGGGTGGTGACCCGGGTGAAGGAGTGGTCGAGGTTGTGGTGGTCCGCCTCCAGCCAGTTGAGCAGCAGCCGCAGCTCGGGCGCGAACCGGCTGACGATCGGCCAGATCCGGGTGTCCTGCTGCTCGTGGTGGCAGGTCAGCATGGTGGTGACGAAGTTCCAGTGCCGCAACAGTGCGGCACCCTTCTCGTCCTCGCCGGGCTGGATCAGCCGGAGCGCGTTGGGCAGCCGGGCGAGGTCCCGGCGGAGCGCGGCGTGCACCAGCTTCAGCCCGGCGAAGCGGACGGCCTGCGGTTCCTCGTCGGCGGTGCGCTCACGCGACGAGCCCCCCTGGGCGGGGACGGACGGAGACGCTACGGGCAACAGGTGGCTGGGCATGGCACTCTCTTCACGGCTTGGCTGGGCTGGGCTCGACCTGGGCACAGCTGGCGGGCCGGCTGTCCCACCACAGTGGGCAGAGCACATCAGGACGGAATCAATGTCCGATTGACGTGCAGGTCAGGGGCCCGGCGCAGGGTTCCCCCCGGACTCTCGGGAGACGCGAGATCCCTCCGGCCCCACTCCGTGCAGGGGATGAGGTTCGTCCGGCGCACCGGGGAACGGAGGAGGGACGGCGAGGGCGGATGTCACCGGAAGGCGCACAGCCACGCCCGGACGACGCCCGCCGGCCCGCCGGACGGGAGGGCGGGCGGAAGGGGGGCGGGCGGAAGCGGGGCGACGCACGGCGGTAGGCCGGCGGGCCGGCGGGAGCTGACGAGGAGGAGGGATGCGGCCCGGGAACCGTGCCGCTGGAGTCACTGCGGGATCTGGTCGACCGCCCGGGTTCGTCCGGGCGGTCGACGAAGGCCGGCGGGGCTCGGCCCGAGCACGGCTCAGTCGGCCTGCGGTCCTGCGAGGTTCTTGCTGAGCCACTGCAGGGTGTCCGGGATCATCTTCTTGAAGTCGCTGGTCAGGTGCTTGCCGCCGGGCTGCTCGTAGTACTCGACGGTGAGCGGCGGCGCGGCCTTGGCGGCCCACGCCTTGACCAGCTTCATCTCGTACGCGTTGGCACCGCCGGCGGTGGCGAGGATCCGCACGTCGGCCTTGCCCTGGGTGACCAGCAGTTCGGGGCTGTTGGCCTGCCGCTCGGCGTCGTGTCCCTTCCAGAGCGGCGAGTCCGGGACGAAGTAGCCGTCGATCGGGACGGCGGCCTTGAACTTGTCCGGGTGCTGGAGGGCGAGCTTCGCACTGCAGAACGCGCCGGTGGAGGCGCCCATCAGGCCCCAGCCGTCGCGGCCCTTCACGGTGCGGAAGTTGGCCCGGACGAAGTCGGGGATGTCCTCGGCCATCCAGGTGCCCATCTTCGGCTGGCCCGGGATGTCCGCGCACTCCAGGGCCTTGGCCTCGTTGGAGTCGAGGTTCTGCACCGGCATCACCATGATGAAGGGGTGCGCCTTGCCCTGCTTGGAGAGGTCCGCGCCGTACTCCTGGATCGGCAGCTGGTTGTCGGTCCAGGTGTTGTAGCCGGCGCTCTGGCCGCCCGCGTAGAGGGTGAGCACCGGGAAGCCGGTCCGGGCATACTTCGGGTCGTTGTACTCCGGCGGCAGCCAGACCCAGACCTTGCCGGAGACACCGGACTTGGGGCCGTTCAGCGTGGTCATGACGATCTGGCCGGCGGCAGTGTCCCGGGCCTTGGTGAAGGCGGCGGCCGGACCCGTGGGCATCAACACCTTGCCGGTGGCGCTCTGGGGGGGCGCAACCGGCGCGGCGGAGGTCGAGGTGGAACCGGCCGTCGGGGAGCCGGGGGCGGAGGACGACGCGGCGCCCGACGGCGAGGTGCCCGAGGGCGCGGTACCCGAGGGCGCGGTGCCCGAGGAGGAGGGCAACGAGGAGGGCGTCGAGGGCGAGGCACCGCCGTCGCCCGTCGCGGCGCCGCCGCCCTTCACCGCGTCGCCCTTGGCGCTGCCGTCCGTACTGCCACAGGCCGCCAGGACGGCGGCCAGGGTGAAGGCGGTGGCGCCGGTCAGCACGGCGCGGAAACGGGTGGACTGCGGCTGCACGGTGAGAACTCTCCGACCGGTGTCGCGCCCGCTCCGGGGGAGCAAGGGCGGTGGCCCCGGGTGGGGCCGGACAGGCCCGGGGCGCGGCTACCTGCGAGACCCCCGGGAGGCGGCGCGCCGCCCTGCGGGGTGGCGTGCCGTCCTGCGATCTTATGACGTGGACCGGGGTGGGCCGGTTGCGCGCGGACCAGCGCAGACCCAATGTTTGTTCCCGATCGGGTAAAGGCTGCCAAGCCTCCCTGCCGACCGGCGGGGGCGGATCCCCGCCGGTCGGCGGGGTCGGCGAGGGGGCGGCTTTGACGGCGTCGCGGGTGCGGAGCCGCCCGCCCGGCCGAGCGCACGGCCGGGCGCGCGCTCGGCCGGGCGGGGTGCGCTCGGACAGCGGGGCGCACAGCCCGCCGCCCGGCAGGACGGGGCGGGCCTTGGATCCTCGTACCAGTGACGCGGCCCCCGGGATCGGGAACGATCGAGCCACCCGGCCGCCGGCCGAGACCCGTCACCCGCACCCCGTGTCCACCCCCACCCGCCCCGCCCCGCCAGAGGAGCCCGCCGTGTCCCAGCCGATCGACCACCGCACCGCCGTCGTCACCGGAGCCGGCAGCGGCGTGGGCCGCGCCGTAGCGGCGGAGCTCGCGGCCGGTGGCTGGCGGCTCGTCCTCGCCGGGCGCCGGGGCGATCCGCTCCACGAGACGGCCCGGCTGTGCGGCACCGGCGCGGCCGGCACGGCCGTGGTGCCGACCGACGTCACCGACCCGGCGGCCGTGGACGCGCTCTTCGCCGCGGCCGTCGCCCGCTTCGGCCGGGTCGACCTGCTGTTCAACAACGCGGGCACGTTCGGCCCCCCGGCCCCGGTGGACGAGCTGGACGTCGCCGAGTGGCGAGCCGTGGTCGACCTCAACCTGACCGGGGCCTTCCTCTGCGCGCGCGCCGCGTTCCGGCAGATGCGCGCCCAGGACCCGCAGGGCGGCCGGATCATCAACAACGGCTCGATCTCCGCACACGTGCCGCGGCCGAACTCGGTCGCGTACACCGCGACCAAGCACGCCGTGACGGGTCTGACCAAGTCACTGTCGCTGGACGGCCGCCCGTACCGGATCGCCTGCGGGCAGATCGACATCGGCAACGCCGCCACGGAGATGACCGCGGCGATGACCCGGGGGGTGCGACAGGCGGACGGGCGGATCGCGGTGGAACCGACCATGGACGTCACCGATGTCGCCCGCACCGTGCGGCACATGGCGGAGCTGCCGCTGGAGGCCAATGTGCAGTTCGCGACGGTGATGGCGACCGCCATGCCGTACATCGGCCGGGGCTAGCTCCCAGGGCGCCGGAGCCACGAGGACCGCCACCGCACCAAAGGCACCGGAGCCACCGAGAGGGCTTCCGCCGAAGGGGCTTCGTGCAGAGGACCGCCGGCGCCCGCAGCGAAGCGGGGGCCGGCCGTCCTTCGGGGCGCGGGCGGGGCCGTGGTTCAGCCTCGCCAGGTGTCGTTCAGGCTCACCCGGCCCGAGGCCGGCACGGTGGCGGTCCGGTCGGCGCCGGACTCCCAGGTGACGTTCCCGGCGGCGTCCTTGCGGACGTACTTGTAGGCGAAGGCCGTTCCGGCGGCCATCGCGACGTCCGCCTTCCACACCGGGTAGGCGGCCGAGGAGAGCGGCAGCGCGCGGCCGGCGTCCCAGCCGCCGAGGGCCGCGTTGTCGCCGACCACGAAGACGTTCTGGCCCCACGCGGTGGTCGCGTTGACCGCGAACGAGGCCCCGCCGGTCACCACCGTGCCGCTCCCGGGCGCACCGACGTGGAGCGCGATCGCGTCCCCCGCCCCGACGGTGGCGGTGAACCGCCCGTCCGGGCCGACCGTGTAGGACGGACCGGTGCAGCCGCCGGCCGCCGGGTCGCCGTGCTGGACGTCGCAGTAGCTGCCGGCCGGCAGGGAGGTCCGGAAGGTCCGGGTGATCGCCCCGCCCTCCCGGTTGACCGCCACGAATCCCTTGCCGCCGCGCCCGAAGGCGATCGCGTTGTTGCCGTTGGACCACCAGTCGGTCAGCCCGGTGCCGGCCACCGCGTTGCGG
The DNA here is from genome assembly GCF_036322525.1 of Streptomyces sp. BE20. Taxonomy (NCBI): domain Bacteria; kingdom Bacillati; phylum Actinomycetota; class Actinomycetes; order Kitasatosporales; family Streptomycetaceae; genus Streptomyces; species Streptomyces sp. BE20. The sequence continues at coordinate 59,163 of NZ_JAQYWW010000977.1, forward strand.
AAGCCGACCATGTTGGCCACCTGGCGCCAGGCGTGCGTGCAGTTCCAGCCGTCCTGGTAGCAGGCGTTGACGGTGCCGCCGTTGGGCGGGCCGTCGTCGTGACCGGTGAAGGCGTAGCCGGAGTAGACGTTGGGCGCGCCGTACGGGTGGGCCAGCAGGAAGACGTTGGCCAGGGTGTACGCCGAGCCGTCCTTGTAGGTGAGCGTGGAGCCGTTCCGCTCGGTGTCCCAGTTGTCGACGAAGGTCCGGGCCCTGTCGGTCGGGAGCAGACCGGAACCCCAGCCGGACAGGTCGGCGAGCCGTCCTCCCTGGAACGCGCTCTTCAGCCAGGTGCCGGAGCGGAACTCGTCGACGTCGCCGGTACCGGTGTACTCGGAGGGCTGGACCGGTTCGCCCGCGCCGTAGATGACCTCCTGCACCCAGTACGCCTGCCGGTTCGCCGTTCTGGCCTTGATCGCTGCGAGGTCTGCGGCGGCGATGTGCTTGGCCGCGTCGATCCGGTAGCCGTCGACGCCCAGCGAGGCCAGGTCGTCGAGGTAGCGCGCGACGGTCTGCTGGACGTAGGCGCTGCCGGTGTCGAGGTCGGAGAGGTTGACCAGCTCACAGTTCTGCACGTTGGAGCGGTCGTTGTAGTTGCTGATCGCGGTGCGGCAGGAGTGGAAGTCCTGGTCCTGGTAGAAGCCGGGGTAGGTGTACTTGCCGTACGCGGTGCCGCCGGTGCCGGTCCCGGCGCCGGCCGACATGTGGTTGATCACCGCGTCGGCGATCACCTTGACGCCGGCGGCGTGGCAGGTGTCGATCATGTTCTTGAAGGCGGTCCGGTCGCCGAGTCGCCCGGCTATCCGGTAGCCGACCGGCTGGTAGGAGGTCCACCACTGGCCGCCCTGGATGTGTTCCTGGGGCGGCGAGACCTCGACGAAGCCGTAGCCCTTCGGGCCGAGGGTGTCGGTGCAGGCCTTGGCGACCGAGTCGAAGCGCCATTCGAAGAGCGTCGCGGTGACGTCCCTGCCACTGCCGGGCGGGGCCGCCTGCGCGGCGAGGGCCGCGGTGAGCGAGAGCGCGAGGGCCGCCGAGGCGGCGAGTGCGCCGGCCGTCCGGGCGGGCCGGCGGGCGGGGGCGGTGGTGACCACGTTGTCTCCTGGGGTGGCTGGGGTGGGGGCAGCCCGGGTACTGCGTGCGAAAGCTTGCTGAAACTTTCAGGAAACTTGCAGCGCTGAACCTAGAGTCGACACCGAGGCCCGTCAAGGGCCTGGAAGGAACGTTTCGGCAGCCCGAAAAACTCGTGTGCGACTTTCCCGGTCCCCGCAGCGTGGATAGGAACGGTGGCCGAGAACGATCGGTACCGGAGGCACCGGCGCGAGCGCGCGTCCGGGCAGCACACGCACGGGTAGCACCGGCCCGGGCAACACACGGCACGAGCAGCACACGCACGGGGGACGGTATGGACAGGGCGGGCGACTTCGAGGAGTTCGCGGCCAATCGGGCCGGACGGCTCTTCCAGGTCGCCTACCTGATGTGCGGCGACTGGCACCAGGCCCAGGACCTCGTCCAGACCACCCTCGCCAAGCTCTACTCGGTCTGGGGCCGGCTCCGCCGGGGCGACGACGAACCGTCGATCGACGCCTACGCCCGCAAGGTGCTGCTCCGCTGCTACCTCTCCCACCGACGGCTGCGCCGCTCCGGCGAGATCGCCGTCGCCGAGCTCCCCGACACCCCGGTCCGCCCCGACGACCACCCCGCCAACGGCTCCGAGCTGCGGCTCACCCTGGTCGCGGCACTGCGCACGCTGCCGCCCCGCAACCGCGCCGTGGTCGTCCTGCGCTACCTGGAGGACCACCCCATCGAGGCCGTCGCCGAGATGCTCGGCACCACCCCGGCCGCCGTCAAGGGGCTCTCCACCCGCTCGCTCGCCCGGCTGCGCGAGATCCTTGCGGACGACCGCGAACTGCTGTTCCGGCCCTGACGGCCACCCCGACCCACCGGCCCCGACCCGGACGCCCCGCCCCGACCCACCGCCACCAGGAGCCCCGCCATGGCCCCCGACCCGGACCTCGAACACGACCTGGGCAGGCTGCTCGCCGACAGCGTCCAGGACCTGCACCCGCCGGTCGCCGTGATGATCGCCGAGGCCACCCGGCACGGCCGCGTGCTGCGCCGTCGCCGACGGCTGGGCACGGCCGCCTCGGCCGGCGCCGTGCTCGCGCTGGCCGTCACCGTCGCCTTGACGGGTCTGCCCGGGCCGGCCGGCGTCGGCACCGGCCCGGCCGCCCCGACCTCCGCCCCGAACGGCACGGCCGCGACGGCTTCGGCGACCGCGCCAACCGCCGACGCCGGCCCGGAGCTCCTGCGGGCGCGTCAGCGCACCGCGCTGCAGTCCGCGCTGGCCGGCCTGCTCGGCCCAGGCACCCGGCTGGACCCTGAGCCCGGCGCCGACCAGCTCGCCCTCGACCCGGCGGCCGACGCCGTGCTCTGGACCAGGTACGACGACGGTCGGGGCGCGGCCACCGTCTCCGTCGAGGTGCACGGCCCGGCCTCACAGGCCGCCGCCCCCACCTGCGAGCTCCGCACCGACGGGGAGCGGGAGGCCGGCTACCGCTGCTCGACGGTCCCCGGGCCCGGCCGGGACCCGCAGGTCGTCGAGGTCCTGGAGACGGCCGCCACCGGCTGGGTCACGTACCGGATCTGGACACCCCTGCCGGACGGCACCCGGGTCGCGGTCGCCGTCCACAACGGCACCCTGCACGACCCCGACGACCCGATCCTCCACGCCCGGCGGACCAGGGACGCCCCGCCGCACGACCTGACGTGGTGGCAGGAGGCCGCCACCGACGGCGCCTGGCGGCAGATCCCGGGGCTCGACGGACGGAGCCGGTGACGCGGGCACACCGGCACGGGCCGGAGCACGCGCGCCGAGCCGGGACCCTCCGGTCGGGGCCCTGGCCCCGACCGGACGGGCGCGGGCCTACACCGCGTCCGGTCCGCGCTCCCCCGTGCGGACCCGGACGATGGTCTCCACCGGCACCGCCCAGACCTTGCCGTCGCCGATCTTGCCGGTCCGGGCGGCCCGGACGATCTCCTCGATCACCAGGTCGGCGTCCTCGTCCTCGACGACGACCTCGATCCGGACCTTCGGCACCAGGTCGATCCGGTACTCCGCGCCCCGGTACACCTCGGTGTGACCGTGCTGACGCCCGTACCCGCTGGCCTCGCTGACGGTCAGTCCGTGCACGCCGACGGCCTGCAGCGCGCTCTTGACGTCGTCCAGCTTGAACGGCTTGACGATCGCGGTGATCAGCTTCATGCGGAGGGCGCCTTGTCGGACGGGTGCGCGAGCACGGTGGCGGCGGTGCGGTCGGGGCCGTGGGCGGCCGAGAACACGGCGGCCCCCTGCCCCAGCACGCCGTGGCCCAGGACGCCGTGATCGTACGCGGTCTCGGCGTGCACGGCGAGGTCCAGGCCGGTGAGTTCCTGCTCCTCGTCGGCCCGGAAGCCCATCACCCGGCCGATCACCCGGCCGATCCCGTAGGTGGCGGCGAAGGAGTAGGCGGCGACGGCCAGGATCGCCACCGCCTGCTTGCCCAGCTGCCCGAAGCCGCCGCCGTGCAGGAGCCCGGCCGGGCCGCCGGTCATCGTGGCCGTGGCGAACAGGCCGATCAGCGCGGTGCCGATCACCCCGGCCACGAAGTGCACGCCCACCACGTCCAGCGAGTCGTCGAAACCGAAGCGGAACTTCCAGCTCACCGCGTACGAGCAGACCGTTCCCGCCGCCAGCCCGATCAGGAGGGCGCCGGGCAGGTCGACGCTGCCGCAGGACGGCGTGATGGCGACCAGGCCGGCCACCGCGCCGGAGGCCGCGCCCAGGGTGGTGGCGTGGCCGTCCCGCCGCTTCTCCACCATCAGCCAGCCGAGGAGCCCGGTGCAGCCGGCCGCCTGGGTGTTGAGCAGGGCGGAGGCCGCCAGCCCGTTGGCGCCCAGCGCCGAGCCCGCGTTGAAACCGAACCAGCCGAACCAGAGCAGGCCGGCGCCGAGCAGGACCAGCGGCAGGTTGTGCGGGCGCATCGCCTCCTTCCGGAAGCCGATCCGCGGGCCGAGCAGCAGCGCCAGGGCCAGGCCGCTCGCCCCGCAGTTGACCTCGACGACGGTGCCGCCGGCGAAGTCCAGCGCGCCGAGCTTCGACAGGATCCAGCCACCGGGCGCGAACACCCAGTGGGCGACGGGGACGTAGACCAGCAGCGTCCAGACGGCGGTGAAGGCCACCCACGAGCCGAACTTGGCACGGTCCGCGATGGCACCGCTGATCAGCGCGGCGGTGATGATCGCGAAGGTCAGCTGGAAGGTGGCGAACAGCACGGTGGGGACGCGGCCGGTGACCGAGGACGGGGTGATCCCGGCCATCCCCAGGTGGTCCAGGCCGCCGATCAGGCCCCAGCCGCCGGCGTCCGGGCCGAAGGCGAGCGAGTAGCCGGCCAGCAGCCAGACCACGGTGACGACGGCGATCGAGACGAAGCTCATCATGATCATGTTGAGCACGCTCTTGGTGCGGACCATACCGCCGTAGAACAGCGCCAGGCCGGGCGTCATCAGCAGGACGAGGGCGGTGCTGGCGAGCAGCCAGGCGGTGTCGCCGGTGTCGATGACGGGCGGCGCTCCGGCGGCCGGCGCGTCGGCCAGACGAGCGGCCAGGTGGCCGACCGGATGATCGGCCGGGTGGTCGGCCGGGAAGGCGGCCAGGGGCATGGGGTACCTCCGGGGGTCCTGCGACGTGGTCCTGCGGCGGGGTCCTGTGACAGCATCTTCCGCCGCCGTCCTGCGGCGGAGCGCGTGCCGGAAGTGTGGCGAGGCCGGATTTCCGGTCGCGGACGGCCGCGTTTCACGCGTGTTTCGTGTTGCCCTCCGGTTGCTCCGGCGTGACCGGCGGGTTTCCGGGAACTCACAGCGCCGCCCGGGTACGCCACAGGGCCCGGCGGCCGAAAGCCGCCGGGCCCTGCCCCTGTCTTACCTGGCCTTGCCGGGTCTACCGGCGCCGGGTCAGCTCGTGGCGATCGCGGTGTCGTCGATCACGAAGCTGGTCTGCAGCGAGGCGTCCTCGGTGCCGGTGAACTTGATCGTCACCGACTGGCCCGCGTAGGCCGAGAGGTCGAAGGTGCGCAGCTGGTAGCCGGAGGCCG
>NZ_JAQYWW010000978.1:0-394 GCF_036322525.1 Streptomyces sp. BE20
GACACCAAGCAGCCGGGAAAGAACGTATGACCTCCGTCTCCCTCGCCCTGACCTGGAACCCGATCGACTGGCCGCTGACCCGCGGCCCGATCCCGTACGGTGCGGAAGGGGTGCTTGTAGGGTCAGTGAGTGGGGAGGACGCGAGCTCTCGGGGGACGCCTGGCGATGCACGGCCGGCGGGCTGGGCGGGGGGGGGGCGGGCGGCGGGCCGGGGGGTGGGGTGGGGGGGCGGGGGGGGGCGGGCGGGCCCGCGCCGGGCGCGGGGCCCGGCCGGGGCGCCGCCCCCCCCGCCCGCGCCCCCCCCCCCCCCCCCCGCCCCCCCCCCCCCCCCCCCCCCCCCCCCCCCCCCCCCCCCCCCCCCCCCCCCCCCCCCCCCCCCCCCCCCCCCCCCCCC
>NZ_JAQYWW010000979.1:0-357 GCF_036322525.1 Streptomyces sp. BE20
GGGGGGGGGGGGGGGGGGGGGGGGGGGGGGGGGGGGGGGGGGGGGGGGGGGGGGGGGGGGGGGGGGGGGGCGGGGGCCGCGCGACCCGGGGGCGGCGCGGGCGGGGGGGGGGGGCGGGGGGGGGGGGGGGGTGGGGGGGGGGGGGGGGGGGTGGGGTGGGGGGACCTGGGGGGGGGGGGGGGGGCGCGGGGGGGCGGACGCGGGCGCCCGGCGCGGCGTCAACTCGCCCGCGCAGGTCGACGGCGGTGGCGGAGGTGAAACCGAGGTCCTTGAACGGGCCGTCGGGCCGGATCGCGTCCGGGCGGCGAGAGCGGCGGCGGCCCGGGCGGCGGGGCCGGGGGTGCTGGTCCGCAGGAC
>NZ_JAQYWW010000980.1:0-301 GCF_036322525.1 Streptomyces sp. BE20
GGGGGGGGGGGGGGGGGGGGGGGGGGGGGGGGGGGGGGGGGGGGGGGGGGGGCGGCGCTTGTGGGGGGGGGGGGGTGGGGGGGGGGCGGGGGGGGGGGCCCGCCCCCCCCCCGCGCCGCCCCCCCCCCCCCCCCCCCCCCGCCCCCCGCCCCCCCCCCGCCCGGCGCGCCCGCCCCCCGCCCCGCCCCCGCCCCCCCCCCCCCCCGCCCCCCCCCCCCCCCCCCCCACGAAAACCACCCCCCCCCCCACCCCCAAAACAACAAAACCCGAAAAAAACAAAAAACAAACCCCAAACACCCAC
>NZ_JAQYWW010000981.1:0-218 GCF_036322525.1 Streptomyces sp. BE20
CCCCCCCCCCCCCCCCCCCCCCCCCCCCCCCCCCCCCCCCCCCCCCCCCCCCCCTTTTTAATGAGCGTGAAATCGCGGTTGCCGGCGGGGGGGGGGGCGGGGGGGGGGGGGGGGGGGGGGGGGGGGGGGGGGGGGGGGGGGGGGCGGCCGGGCCGGCGGCGCCGCGCCCCCCCCCCCCCCCCCCCCCCCCCCCCCCCCCCCCCCCCCCCCCCCCCCCC
>NZ_JAQYWW010000982.1:0-322 GCF_036322525.1 Streptomyces sp. BE20
AGGGGGGGGGGCCCAAACAAACCCCCCCGCCCCCACAAAAACAAAAAATAAACCCCCCCCCCCCCCCCCCACACCAAACCCCCCCCCCCCCCCCCCAACAAACCCCACCACCCCCCCCCCCCCCCCCCCCCCCCCCCCCCCCACCCCCCCCCACGCCCCACCCCCCCACCACACACAACCCCCCCCCCCCCCCCCAAACCACCCCCCCCACCCCCCCCCCCCCCCCCCACCAACACCAAACCACCCCACACCCCCCCCCCCAAAAACACCCAAAAAAACCAACCCCCCAACCCCAACACCCCCCCCCCCCCCACCCCACCAC
>NZ_JAQYWW010000983.1:0-311 GCF_036322525.1 Streptomyces sp. BE20
GGGGGGGGGGGCGGCCGCGCGCGGGGCGCGGTTGTCTTTGGCGGCGGAGAGTGGTGTTGTTTGTTGTGGCGTGGCTTGGCTGCAGCGTGGGGGGCCGGCTGCGGGCGGGCGGGCCGCCATCCCCCCGTGGGGGGGGGGGGGGGGCCCCCCCCGCGCCCCGGCCCAACCCCCCACCCCCCCCCCGGCCCCCACCAGGGGGGGCCATGTAAAAGGGGCCCCCCCCCCCGGGGGCTCGCCCCCCGCCCGGGGGCCACCCCCCCGCCCCCCCCCCCCCCCCCCCCCCCCCCCCCCCCCCCCCCCCCCCCCCCCCC
>NZ_JAQYWW010000984.1:0-347 GCF_036322525.1 Streptomyces sp. BE20
GGGGGGGGGGGGGCGGGGGCACCAGGAAAAACAGCACCCCCCCCCCCCCCCCCACCACCCGCCCCCCCCACACCACACCACCACCCCCACCAACCCCCCAACACCCCAAAACCCAGCCACCCCCACACCCACCCCCCCCCCCCACCACCCGCCCCCCCCCCCCCCCCCCACAACCCGGCCCCCCCACCCCCACACCAACCAACCCACCCCCCGCGCCCCCCCCCCCGCCCCCCCCCGCGCCGGCGGGGCGGCGCCCGGCCCCGCCCGCCGGCCCCCCGGGCGCGCCCGCCCGCCGCCCCCGCCCCCCCCCCCCCCCCCCCCCCCCCCCCCCCCCCCCCCCCCCCCCC
>NZ_JAQYWW010000985.1:0-325 GCF_036322525.1 Streptomyces sp. BE20
GGGGGGGGAGCCCCCCCCCCACAACACCAGAAAAAACAACAAACACGCGCCCCCCACCCCCCACAACCCCCCCCCCACAAACCCCCCCCCACCCGCCACGAGAATTTGCAAACACTACCGAACAAACCACGCCCGCAACAACACAAAACAAACCAACCCACACAACCCCCCAACACAACCCAAAAAACAACCCCCCCCCCCCACCCCCCCCCCCCCCCCCACAACCGACAACCCCAAAAAAAAAAACAAACACCCACCACACACCCACCCCAAAAACCCAAAAAACACACACCCCCCCAACAACAAACAAACCCCCCCCCACCAC
>NZ_JAQYWW010000986.1:0-319 GCF_036322525.1 Streptomyces sp. BE20
GGGGCCCGGGGCGCCGGGCCCGGGGTTGGTGACCTCCACCCCCCCCCGGCACCGAACCCCCCCCCCCCGACCACCCCACGGGCCCCGCCCCCCACCCAACAAAAAGACCACGACAATGAACACCCCCCGGCCCGGGGGGGCCGCCCCAGGCCCGGGGGGGGGGGGTGGGGTGTGTGGGTGGGGTGGGGGGGGGGGTTTCTGTTTGTTTTGGGTCGCTTCATTTGCGCGGGGGGGGGGGCCCCCCCCCCCCCGGCGCCCCCCCCCCCCCCCCCCGCCCCCCCCCCCCCCCCCCCCCCCCCCCCCCCCCCCCCCCCCCCCC
>NZ_JAQYWW010000987.1:0-331 GCF_036322525.1 Streptomyces sp. BE20
CCCCCGCGCTTGCGGGGAGGACCCATTGCTAGCCGACGAGCCTCCGGACTGGACCGGCTGACCCCCGCGCTTGCGAGGAGGACGCCAGCCGCACGGAAGACGTCGGGGGCGGGGGCGGGTGTGCCCGGGGGTGGGGGGCGGGGGGGGGGGGCGCGGGGGGGGGGGGGGGGGGGGGGGTGTGGGGGGGGGGGGTGGGGGTGTTGGGGGGGGAGGGGGGGGGGGGGGGTGGGGGGGGGGGGGGGTGCGGGGGGGGGGCGCGCGGGGCGCGGCCGGGGCCCCCCCCCCCCCCCCGCGCCCCCCCCCCCCCCCCCCCCCCCCCCCCCCCCCCCCC
>NZ_JAQYWW010000988.1:0-275 GCF_036322525.1 Streptomyces sp. BE20
CCTGCGGTTCGGCGTCCAGGCGATCGGCGTCGCCGGGGTAGCCGTAGGCCGCCGGGCAACTGCTGCGCCGTGTGCCCCCGCGCCGCGTGGTAGAACCCGGGTCGCCGGTGCTCCGTCCGCCGAGCTGCTGCCGGTGCCCCCGTTATGTTTTTCGCGGTCCTGCAAGAGGGCCGCTGGCCTCCGGGCCCCGGCATGACTGTGTCCCCCTGTCGAAGAGATGACCTGGGGGGTGGTGTCACCGGGCCCGGAGGTGTCGTCGGAGACGCTGATGAGAG
>NZ_JAQYWW010000989.1:0-521 GCF_036322525.1 Streptomyces sp. BE20
GGCGGCGTCTCGGTGATGGCGAACCCCAGCCCCTGCGGCGTGGTCGCCCGGCTGGGCGGTTCGGCCGCCGACGGCCGGGGCCAGCCGGTCGCCGCCGCCGCCGACGGGGCGACCTGGTCGGAGGGGGCGGGGGTGCTGCTGGGGGGGCGCCGTGGGTGGTGGGGGGGGGGGGGGGGGGGGTGTTTTGGGGGTTTGGGGCGGGGGGGGGGGGGGCGGGCGGGGGGGGGGGGGTGTTGTGTTTTGGGTTGGTTGGGTGGCTTTCTGGGGGGGGGGGGGGGGCCCCCCCCACCCCCCCCCCACGCCCGCCGCCCCGAGCCCCGCCCCCCCCCCCCCCCCCCCCGCCCGCCCCCCCCCCGCCCCCCCCCCCCCCCGCGCGCCGCCCTCCCCCCCCCCACCCCCCCACCCCCCCCCCCAACAAACAACAAACCACCAAAAAAACAAAAACAACACCACCAACCACAACACGTAAATAGAAAAAAAAACCACCCAGCCCCCACCCCCCCCACCTCCCCCCCCACCAA
>NZ_JAQYWW010000990.1:0-323 GCF_036322525.1 Streptomyces sp. BE20
CCCCCGACCCCCCACGCCCACCCGCCGCGCGCCCGACGGTTCCTGCCGAGGCCGTCGGCATCCGCTACTTCACTGCGTGACTTTAGTTCAGAAGTGTGCTCTTCCGATCTCCCTCCTCCGGCCCCGCACCGGAGTCCGGTCCCGGCCCTGCAGGATCATTAAAATGAGGGGGGGGGGGGGGTGGGGGGGTGGGGGGGGGGGGTGGGGGGGGGGGGGGGTGGGGGGGGGGGGGCGGGGGGGGGGGTGGGGGGGGGGGGGGCTGGCGGGGGCCGGCGGGGGGCGGCCCGCCCCCGCCCCCCCCCCCCCCCCCCCCCCCCCCCCCC
>NZ_JAQYWW010000991.1:0-310 GCF_036322525.1 Streptomyces sp. BE20
CCCCGGCTGGCCGAGAAGATCTGGGTGACCGTGACTACGGGGTCCGGCTCGTGGTGCGTGAGGGGCGCGTTCGGTTCGAGGGTCTAGCGGGCGTGCCCCCTGCCGAAGGCGGCGCTGGCCGGGCTGCCGCTGTCGGCGTGCCTCCGGCGCCGACTGCTCACCCGCGCCGGGCCGCCCCCCCCCCCCGGCCCGCCGCCCGCGCGCGCGGCCGCCGGGCGGGGGGCGGGGCGGCCGGCGGCGCCCCCCCCGCCCGCCCCCCCCGGCGGCCCCGGCCCCGCCGCCCCCCCCCCCCCCCCCCCCCCCCCCCCCC
>NZ_JAQYWW010000992.1:0-227 GCF_036322525.1 Streptomyces sp. BE20
CCGCGGCTACTGGCAGCGGCCCGGCCGGACCCCCGGGTTAGTGCGGAAGTTCCCCCGGCTCAACTCCAGTCACATTGTGAACGCGAGATTGGAGATTTAGCCGAGAACCCAGGGGGGGGTGGGGGTGGGGGGGGGGGGGGGGGTGGGGGTGGGTGTTGGTGGGTTGTTTTGGGGGGGGGTTCGGGGTGTCGGGGCGGGGCGGCCCCCCCCCCCCCCCCCCCCCCCCC
>NZ_JAQYWW010000993.1:0-363 GCF_036322525.1 Streptomyces sp. BE20
GGGGCGCGGGCGCGGGCGGCGGGGGCGGGGGGGGCCCCTGGCGGTGGGGGCGGCCGCGGGGTCGGGGGGGGGGCGGGGGGGGGGGGGGGGGCGGGGGCGGGCGGGGCCCCCGCGCGCGGGGCGGGGCGCGCCGCGGCCCCCCCACCCCCCCCCCCCCACAAAACCGACGCCCCACCAACCACGAGCCGCGACCCCCCACCCCCCCACGCCCCCCCCCACAAAATACCCCCCCCCCGCCCGCGCCGCGCGGCCGCGCCCGCCCGCGCCCCGCCCCCCCGCGGGCCGCGGGGGCGGTGGGGGGGGGGGGGGGGGGGGGGGCCGGGGGGCCCGCCCGCCCCCGCCCCCCCCCCCCCCCCCCCCCCC
>NZ_JAQYWW010000994.1:0-368 GCF_036322525.1 Streptomyces sp. BE20
GGGAGCTGGAACGGCACCGGCCGCACGGGCCCGGCCGCGGTGGAGATGGTGAGGCGGTGAATGTCGCGGGCCTGCACGACCGACCCGTGCACGTCGCTGTCCGTGAGGGTGGTGCTGGTGGTGGGTGGAGTTGATGTCCGGGGGCGGGGCGGGGGTGTTTTTTTTTTTTATCACGTTGGTGGTGGTCGGGGGGGGGGGGGGGGGGGGGGGGGTGGGGCGGGGGGGGGGTTGGTGGGGGGGGGGGTGTGGTTGTGTGTGGTTGTGTGTGTGGGTGTGTGTTTGGGTGTGGTGGTGTCTGTGGGGGGGGGGGGGGGGGGGGGTGGGGCGGGGTCGCCCCCCCCCGCGCCCCCCCCCCCCCCCCCCCCCCC
>NZ_JAQYWW010000995.1:0-1136 GCF_036322525.1 Streptomyces sp. BE20
CCAGATCACACGCATGGATCTCCGCCATCGGCAGCTCCGCCAACAACTCCGCCGCCCCCGGCGCCTGAGATCCACGCCGGGAGAGCAGCACCAGCCGCTCCGCACCGTTCGCCGCCGCCCACCGCGCCACCTCGACGCCCAGACCACCCGTCCCACCGGCAATCAACACCGTGCCCCGAGGCTTCCAGACCGACCCGGAACCCACCGGCGCATGCTCCAAGCGCCGCACCAGCACGCCACCGCCGCGCACCGCGATCTGGTCCTCCGCGCCCAACGCGCCACCCAGGACAGCAGCAACACGACCCGCCGCCCGGGTGTCGACGACGGCAGGAAGGTCGAGCAGGCCGCCCCACATCCCGGGGTGCTCCAGCCCCACCGCCCGGCCGAAGCCCCACAGCTGCGCCTGACCGACGTCCACCGCGCCGTCCGCCCGGCCGGTGACCACGGCACCCCGCGTCACCAGCCACAACGCGGCCCCGGACCCGGCAGTCGCCATCGTCCGGACCAGTGCCAGCGTCTCCTCCACGGACCCCGGCGCCGCCAGGACGCCGACGACGTCCAGGCCACACAGGCGGGTGTCCAGCTCCGCCGTCGAACCCGCCGGCACCGAAAGGACCTTGGCGCCGTGCTGTTCCAGCGCGTCGGCCAACGGGACATCGCCGACGAGGATCCAGGTACCTCCCGCGAGGGACACAGCCCCGGGTTCCGGCAGCGGCTCCCAGGTGACGTGGTAGCGCCAGCCGTCCAGGAGCGAACGCTCCCGCCCCTGCGCGCGCCAGGAGGTCAGCGCGGGCAGGACACCTTCCAGGTCGGCCTCCGCGACGCCGAGCTGCGCGGCGAGGCCGGGCAGGTCGCCCTGCTCGATCCGGTCCCAGAAACCCGCCTCGACAGCGTCGACCACCGGAGGCCTGAACTCGAGCCAGTACTCCTGGCGTTGGAAGGCGTAGGTCGGCAGCTCGGCCGGTCGGACGCCGGTGAAGAAGGGCGCCCAGTCAACCGGAACGCCGTTGACGTGCAGAGTCGCCAACGCCGTGAGCACGGTGGTGACTTCGTCGCGGTCGCGGCGCAGCAGCGGCGCCGTGGCGGCGTCGGGCTGCTGGACGAGCGCGGACAGGACCGCGTCCGGGCCGAGTTCG
>NZ_JAQYWW010000996.1:0-309 GCF_036322525.1 Streptomyces sp. BE20
CGGTGTCGGCCGAGCGGAGCCGGAACCGGGTGGTGCCGGTGACCAGCAGCTCGTACCGGCCGTCCGGCTGGGGCTGGACGGAGGTGAGGTCGGCGACGCGCAGCCGGGGGCGCTCCTCGACGACGAGCGGGGGCCGCCCGAGCCCCGGGACGAGCGGACGCGCCGCGTGGGGGGCGCGCGGGGGGGGGGGCGGGGGCGCCCGCCCCGGCGCGGCCGCGCGCGCGGCGCGCACCCCCCCCCCGCGCGGGGCGGGCGCGCGCGCGCCCCCCCCGGGGGGCCGCCGGGCGCCCCCCCCCCCCCCCCCCCCCC
>NZ_JAQYWW010000997.1:0-279 GCF_036322525.1 Streptomyces sp. BE20
CACGTGAGCGACATGGTCCAAGCCGTCGCCGGACTCCTCTCCCACCACCAGGTCGCCGCCTTGGGAACACCGCACATGTGAACCCGGCAGCGAATCCGCGGGCCTCGACGCGCCACCGCCAACGATGCATGCACTCGTTTAGAAGACATCTCATTTGGATAGTCGTCGGGTGCAGATGAGGGCTGCGGCGATGCTGGCGAAGGCGGCGAAGTGGTCGGCCTTGCGTTCGTAGCGGCGGTGGAGTCGGCGGAAGCCGCCGAGCCAGGCGACGGTGCGCTC
>NZ_JAQYWW010000998.1:0-334 GCF_036322525.1 Streptomyces sp. BE20
CCGGACCGGCACCGAGGGTTTGTCACGGGAGAAACCCTCCTAGTGGTGGCGGAGAACGGACGACCCTCGGGTGGGGGACCACGCTGCACAGCAGAGTGGAGCTCGGTGTCACCGTGTTCATGATCAAGGAGAGCGGGTGGGGGTGGGGCCCGTGGTGTGTCTCCTCTTTCTGTGGTTTTGTTTGTGTTCGGGCTGGCTTTCTTCGGCCGGGTGGGGCGGTGGGGACCCTCCCCGGGGGGGGGGGGCGGGGGCCGGGCCACCCGCGCCCGCCCGTGCTCGGGTTCCCCCCCCCGCAACCGCGCCCCCCGCCCCCGCCCCCCCCCCCCCCCCCCCC
>NZ_JAQYWW010000999.1:0-278 GCF_036322525.1 Streptomyces sp. BE20
CACGTGAGCGACATGGTCCAAGCCGTCGCCGGACTCCTCTCCCACCACCAGGTCGCCGCCTTGGGAACACCGCACATGTGAACCCGGCAGCGAATCCGCGGGCCTCGACGCGCCACCGCCAACGATGCATGCACTCGTTTACGAGTTGGTGCGTGATAGCGGGTGGGGCAGCAGGGGGCTGGTTGAGGTCTGTGGTTCACGTGCCGGCGGTGCGGTCGGAGACGAGGCCGGCGATGGCGCGGTAGGTGTCGGGCAGGGTCTCTCGGCGGTGTGTCCAG
>NZ_JAQYWW010001000.1:0-264 GCF_036322525.1 Streptomyces sp. BE20
CCCCCCCCCCCCCCCCCCCCCCCCCCCCCCCCCCCCCCCCCCCCCCCCCCCCGATTTTTTCACCAACTCTGCTCCCCGCGCCTGCAGTTCTGAAGACCACAAGTCGGAACTCCAGTCACATTGTGACCGCTGGTCACCCGTCCTGGGGTGGTGATCCGGGGGGGGCGGGGGGGGCGGGGGGGGGGGGGGGGGGGGGGGGGGGGGGGGGGGGGGGGGGGCGCGGCGCGGGCCCGGCGCCCGCCCCGCCCCCCCCCCCCCCCCCCC
>NZ_JAQYWW010001001.1:0-242 GCF_036322525.1 Streptomyces sp. BE20
TTCGGCCTGCTGGTCGCCGCGTCGGCCGGAGCCCCCGCGATCCGGAGTGCACCCGTGTTGCCTCCGGGCGCTGAGTGGGTGCGCGTGTGCGGGGGGCCGGACGCGCCCGGCGGGGGGGGGGGGGGGGCGGGGGGGGGGGGGGGGGGCCGGGGGCCGGGGCCGGGCGCTGGGGGGTCGGGGGGGGGTTGGGTGGGGGGGGGCCGGGGGCCGGGGGCCCGGGCCGCCCCCCCCCCCCCCCCCCC
>NZ_JAQYWW010001002.1:0-437 GCF_036322525.1 Streptomyces sp. BE20
CCCCCCCCCCCCCCCCCCCCCCCCCCCCCCCCCCCCCCCCCCCCCCCCCCCCCCCCCCCCCCCCCCCTTTTTAATGATCCGGCGCCCACCGAGATCTACACTGCAGTGCACACACTTTCCCTACCCGACGCTCTTCCGATCTGTTCCACCGGCCGCACCCGGGCGGGCATCGTTCGCGGGCCGCTAGGTCGTACGAGAACACGTCTGAACACCTGTCACATTGTGAAGTCGAGTTATCCGACATCTTCTGGCAGTTGGTGGGGTGGGTGGGGGGGGGGGGGGGGGGGGTGCGGGGGGGTGGGTTGGGGTTGGTTCGGGGGGGGGCGGGGTGGGGGGGGGGTGCGTGCGCGGTGCGGGGCGCGGGGGGGGGGGCGGGGGTGGGGGGGGGCGTGGCGGGGGGGGGGGGGCGGCGGGGGCGCCCCCCCCCCCCCCCCCCC
>NZ_JAQYWW010001003.1:0-327 GCF_036322525.1 Streptomyces sp. BE20
ACCGGTGCCTGCGCCGCACCGAAATGAGCTGGGTTCTGGGCTACGCCGACCTGATCACCGCCCACCGACGGGGCTGACGCGGGCGGGGTGGGTTAGGGGGGTGGGGGCGTGGTGTGATGTAGTCTGTTGGGGGTTGGGCCTGGAGAGCCCCCGGGGCCGGCGCCGCCGGGTATGTGGGGGGGTTGTGGGCCCCGCAACAATGCACCGCGCCCCCGCGGGGGGGGGCGGGGGGGGGGGTGGGGTGGGGGGGTGTGCGGGGGGGGGGGCGTGGGGGGCTGGGGGGGGGGGGGGGGCCGCGCGCCTGCCGTCCCCCCCCCCCCCCCCCCC
>NZ_JAQYWW010001004.1:0-387 GCF_036322525.1 Streptomyces sp. BE20
CGCGCCCGCCTCGACCAGCCGCCGGGCCGCCCCGATGCTGCCCTCGGCGGTGACCTCGACGGCCTCGGGCCGCACCACCGGCCCCGGGCCGCCCACCGCCCCCCGCTCGGCCAGCTCCGCCGGGGCGTACGCCCCCGGCCCGGAACCTTCTTTCCCCGCCCGCCGCTCCGCAGATCCGTCCGCGGGGGCCGCTGCGGTGGCTTCAACCGGGACCGTGACGACCGCGGTGGCCGCCCCGGTGGCCCCAGCTCGGGCGGTTTCAACCGCGACGACCGCCAGCCGCGCTGGAAGAACTGACGCCGCAGGCGGCCCGGCCCTCCGGCGAGGCCGCGGGGCGCGGTGACTGAGCGTTGACGACGGGCCCGTTCCACTTCGGTGGAGCGGGCC
>NZ_JAQYWW010001005.1:0-168317 GCF_036322525.1 Streptomyces sp. BE20
GGCCCTGGTGAGCGGTGTGCTCGGTGCAACGGGTTCGAAGTTACGGGGGTGGTGGTGGGGGTTTCAAGGATTCTGAGGTTTAGGCATGTCAGGGGGTGGTTACCGGTCGTAAGGATCAAGGAAATGGGGTGTTTTGAAGGCTAATGTCCCTATTTTCAAGATCGTTGGGGGGTGGGAAGTGGTCCGGGCCACAGGGGTGGGGCTGTGAGGCCGCGCACATGGTCGACGGTGGGTGACGGTGTCTCTGCCGGGGGTGGTGGAAAGGGTGGCGGGTCACCTGCCTCCGGGTGGCCCGCACCACAGCCCTCACCCTGCGTGGCCGCGGAGGAACCGGAACGGCAGGAACGACGGGCGTTCCGGCGCTTCGACGAGGTCACCGGGCCGTCCGGAGCCCGTCGCCCGCACGCGGGGCGGGGCAGCACGAACGACCGGCGGCCCCTGAAGGGGACCGCCGGATCGGTGGGGAGGGGTGAACGGGCCGTCGTACCTGTTGGGCGCCGCAGAGGGCCGGGGCCCGCGCGACCGCCGTCCGCTCAGATCCGGTCGGCGGACCAGCCCGGGTCGCGGCCGGTGAGGGCCAGCAGCAGCTCCTGGGAGTCGGCACCAGGAGGGGCGGTGCGGGGCGGGTCGAACCGGCCGGTGCCCGCCGGGTCGCGGTAGCTCCGGAACTCGGCGAGCGCGTACCGGGCGGCGTCCCGGGGCATCCGCCCGGTCTCGCCCAGCGCGCGGGCCAGGTCCCAGCCGTGCACGACGGTCTCGGCGGTGAGCTCACGGACGTAACCGCCGGCGTCCCGCATCCCGTACGGCAGGTGCACGAGGAGGTCGGGTGCGCCGGGTTCGGCGAGTGCGCGCACGGGGCTGTCGACGGCCATCGTCCAGACGCCGAGGGGGTTGCGGCCCAGCACGTCCCCCTCGAAACGGTGGCCGATCTGCTCCGGGGTGTAGCCCGCCACCGCCTGGCAGACCCAGAGGTGCTGAGCGGCGAGGTGGTTCACCAGCGTGCGCACGTCCCAGTCGCGGCAGGGGGTCGGCGCTCTCCACCGGTCGTCCGGAACGGCCCGCACCAGCCTGGCCACGTCCGCTCCGGCGGCGGCGTACTGCGTGCGGACCTCCGCGTGGAACCCGATCGGGTGAGGACAGTCCATCGCCGGGCCTCCGTCTCCTGCCCTGCTCACTACCAGTGAACCGCTACCGGCTGCGACCTGCCAGGGCTGCGGGGACGCCGCCGCGGGCCGCCCCGACAACCACCCGGGGTCACCGGAACCCGCCCGGGGTCACCGCCGCGACCCGGGAACGGGGCCCGGCACCGGGCGCCGGGAACCGGAGCGCCCGTGGCCGGCCGCCTGCCAGCGTGTTGTGCGCGGCTTGCCAGCGGCCGGGCGGAGGCTGGGGCCGTCCAGCAGAGCCAGAACGAGGAGGACGGTTCCATGTCCCAGCAGCACTCGGTGTCCCGGCAGGCGTCTTCGCCGGGGCGTCCGGCCCCGGCGGGCAGAACGGCGTGGTCGCGCTGGCGGCGGACGGTGCCGGCGGTGGTGACGGTGTCGGGCCTGGCCATGGGGTTGGCGGCGCCCGCGGTCGCGGCTCCCGCACCGGCACCGGTGGTGGTCGAGGAGGGCGCCGAGTCGCAGCGGGCCCGGTTGACGGAACTGGCGCGGCAGCTCGTGGCGGCGGGAGCGCCGGGGGTGATCGTCCGGGTGGACGACGGCCGCGGCCGGCCCGTCGAGATCGTCGAGCAGGCCCCCTGGGCCGCGCGGGACCAGCGGCTCAGGGCCGGCGACGAGTTCCGGATGGGCTCCAACACCAAGACCATGATCGCCACGATCGTGCTGCAACTGGTCGCCGAGGGCAGGCTCGCCCTGACCGACCCGGTGGAGAAGTGGCTGCCGGGCCGGATCCCGAACGGCGCGGCGATCACGCTGCGGATGCTGCTGAACCACACCAGCGGCCTCTTCGACTACACCGAGGACGGCGCCGTCCTGGGCTCGATCCTCGGCCAGGACCGGCGGCGGTGGACCTCCACGGAACTGCTCGCCCTGGGCGTACGGCACGAGCCGCTGTTCGCTCCCGGCGCGAAGTGGTCCTACAGCAACACGAACTACGCCGCGGTCGGCGCCGTCCTCGAAGCGGTCACCGGCGCGAGCCCGGCCGACCTGATCCGTGACCGGATCGCCCGGCCGCTGGGCCTGTGGCACACCTACCTCGCCACGGACTCCCGCTGGCGCGGCCGGTACGCCCGGGGGTACGAACCGGACGCCGCCCACATGCCGGCCGGCGTGCCCGCCGAGTTCCGGGTGGTCGCCGGGCCGGGCCGGGACGGCCACGTCGACACCTCCGCCAACAACCCGAGCTGGGGCGGAGCCGCCGGGGCGGTGGTCTCCACGGCGCAGGACTGGTCCCGCTTCTACACGGCGCTGATGTCCGGCAGGCTCCTGCCGGCGGCCCAGCTCGAAGAGCTGCGCACCACCGTGCCGATGGATCCGGAGGATCCGGAGGGAGCCGGGTACGGGCTGGGCATCGAGACGGGGGCCACCCCGTGCGGCACGGTCTGGGGCCACGGCGGGGGGATCACCGGGTACAGCAGCGGCAACCTCACCGACGGGACCGGTGCGCGCACCTCCACCGTGCTCGTCCCGACGGAGTTCCTGTTCGAGTTCGGTGCCGATCAGCGACTGCTGGAGGCCGACCGGGCGCTCCGGACGGCGGTGATCTGCACGATGTTCGGCAAGCCGGTTCCGGCCCAGGCCCGGGCCGGGGCTGCGGCCGAGACCCCGGCGGGTGCGGTGCCGTCCTTCACGGGCGTGACTCAGACGGGCTGATCCGGCCGACCGGACTGCCCGGGCTGACCGGCCCGACCGGTCAGCCCCGGGCGGGCTCCGGGCGCGGCGACGACCGCCGACGCGAGGCCCCTGGCCTCGGTCCGCGGCATCGCCGCGCCCGCGGCGCGCGCCGCCGCGAACCCGTCGCCCAACGCGGCGGCGGCCCGCCGCTCGACCCCGCGGACGACGGCGTCGCCCAGGTCGTCCGGGCCCCGCAGCACGGCGGCGGCCCCGAGCAACCGGGCCGCGCTCGCCGGCCGGTCGCGGCCGAGCTCGATCCCGGCGACGGCGGCCACGATCCCGGCCGCGGCCGGGGTGTCCCGGGCCAGCATCAGGTGCACCGCCGGGTGGTCGAGCCGTCGGGCGGCGTCCTCCGGGCGGCCCTCCTCCGTGTCCACCTGGGCGAGGACCGCCAGCAGCAGGGCGGTGAGGTGCGACGGGACCGCCCGGCCGTCGGGCGACTCGGCCAGCGCGATCCGCGCGTGTTCGCGGGCCGGCCCCGGCCGTCCGGCCAGCCACTCCAGCCGGGCCAGGCCCAGCCGGACGTGTGCTCGCGGCTCGGCCGCCCCGGCCCGCGTCACCTCGTCGAGCAGCCCCTCCAGGAGTCGCCGCCCGCCCTCCACGTCCCCGGCCTGGGCGATCGCCAGCCCGGTCCGCACGTCGTTCTCGATCGAGTACTCCCGGATGTCGAGCTCCTGGAAGTACCGGGCCGCCTCCTCGTTCAGGGCCAGTGCGCCGGCCGGGTCGCCGGACCGCTGCCGGATCGACCCCAGGGTGCTCAGCGTGGTCGCCGCGCCCCACCGTTCCCCGAGCTCCTCGAAACCGGTCCGTGCGCGGGCAAGCAACTCCGTCGCGCCGGCGAGGTCGCCGGTGCGCATGGCCAGCAGGCCCCGGACCATCAGCCCGAACGCCCGGCTCCAGGGGTCCCCTCCAGCCCCGCCCCCCTCCGTCGGCGGACGGGAGGAGCACCCTGCGTCCGTTGCGTCCGGGCCGCCCTCCGGGCCCGGGGGCGGTGCCGGCCGGGCGGCGGCGACGGCCGACCGGGCCATCTCCAGCAGGGGATGGACACCGGGGTCGATGCCCTCCACCGCGCGCACCATCCGGTGGAAGGCGGCCTCGGCCTCGTGGGGCGGGCCGACGGCCTCGGTGCCCAGCGTGTGCGTCACGACCACCAGTGCCCTGGCCACCGGATCGGCCGGCCCGGGCATCGCGAGCACCTGGCCGAGCAGGTCCGACGACTCGGGCGGGTTGCCCCGCATGGTCCAGTACCAGCACAGTGCGGCGCCGAACCGGACGGCCGTGGCGGCGTCCCCGGCCTCGACCGTCCGGCGCACGGCGGTGAACAGGTTGTCCCGCTCGGCCGACAGCCTTGCCAGCAGGCGCAGTTGGTCGCGGGTGCGCAGCCGGGGCTCGGCCCGTTCGACCAGGTCGAGGAGGAATCCGGTGAGGCGTGCGCGGACGGCGCCGGTCTCCCCGCGCCCGGCGAGCTGTTCCAGGCCGTACTCCCGGACGGTCTCCGGCATCCGGTGGCGCAGCTCGCCGGTGTCGGCGGACCAGACCGGGTGGAGCAGCGACTTGTCGGCGAGACCCGACAGCAACTCCTCGACGTCGTCCGCCCGATGGGGGGCGGACCCGAAGACCGCCCGCGCCGCGTCCTCGGCGAAGCTGCCGGGGACCACCGCGAGCCGCTCCAGGAGCGCCCGCTCGTCGTCGGCCAGCAGGTCCCAGCTCCAGGCCACCACGGCGCGCAGGGTCCGGTGGCGGGGCAGCGCGGTGCGGCTGCCCCCGGTGAGCAGCCGGAACCGGTCGTCCAGGCGGGCCGTGACGACCTCGATCGGCAGGGTCCGCAGCCGGGCCGCCGCCAGTTCGATCGCCAGCGGCAGGCCGTCCAGGCGGCGGCAGATCTCGATCACCGCGGGCAGGTCGTCGTCCACGGTGAAGCCGGGGCGGACCGCGTCGGCCCGGTCCTGGAACAACCGGATCGCCGCACAGGCCCGGGCCTGCGGGGCCGGCGCACCCGGTTCGGGCAGGTCCAGGGGGAGCACCGGGTGGAGGGTCTCGCCGTCGATCCGCAGCGGTTCGCGGCTGGTGGCCAGGATCCGCAGCCGGGGGCAGCGGCCGAGCAGGGAGCCGGCCAGCGCGGCCGCGGTCTCGATCACGTGCTCGCAGTTGTCGAGGACGAGGACCAGGTCGTCGTCCGCCACGGCCTCGGCCAGGCGGTCCAGGATCTCCCCGGGCGAGCCCGGACCGGTGTCCGGGGACGCCCCGGCCGGCCGGTCCGGGGCCGGAGGGCGTTCGGGCGGGTCGACGTCGCGCGCCCGGAGGGTGTCGAGAGCGGCGCGCGCCACCCCGTCCGGGCCGACCGGCGCCAGGGCGACGAACCACACGCCGCAGGACGGCGTGAGCCGGTGTCCGGCGGCGCCGGCGAGCCGGGTCTTGCCGGAGCCCCCGGGACCGACCAGGGTGACCAGCCTGGTCCGGTCGAGCAGGTCGACGACCCGGCGGACGTCGTCCTGACGGCCGATGAAGCTGGTCAGCGGAGCGTCCAGGTTCCCGTGGACCCGCGATCGGCGGAACGGCCGGTGCGCGTCCGGGTGCTGTCGCTGCGGGGGGACCTCGCCGCGCAGCACGGCGAGGTGGGCCGCCTGGAGCCGGGGCCCGGGGTCGCTGCCGAAGGTGTCGGCGAGCCGGTCGCGCAGTCGCTGGTAGGCGGCCAGGGCTTCGGCGCGTCGGCCTGCGGCGGCGAGCGCGCGGATCAGCTGGGCGTGCAGTCGTTCGTGGAGCGGGTGGCCCGCCGTCAGCGACTCCAGCTCGGCGACCAGGTCGGGGCCGGGGCCGAGCGCGAGTTCGGCCTCGATCCGGTCCTCCGTGGCGGCCAGCCGCACCCGTTCCAGCCGTGCGGCCTCGGTGTCGCCGAACGGTGCCTCGCGGACGTCCGCGAGGGCCGGGCCGCTCCACAGCCCCAGGGCCTCCCGCAGCGTCGCGACGGCCTCGGCGGGCCGGTCCTGGGCGAGTGACTGCCGCCCGGAACGCGCCAGCCGCTCGAACCGGACGGCGTCCACCGCGTCCGGTTCGACGGTGAGCCGGTAGCCGGCCGGCCCTGCGGTGAGCAGCGCGGGATCACCCAGGACGCGACGCAACCGGGACACCAGCGACTGCAGCGCGTTCGCCCGGTCCGCGGGCGGCTCCCCGGCCCACAGGGATTCGACGAGGGTCTCCGGCCGGACGCCGCGCCCGGCGTCCAGCGCGAGCCGTGCC
This sequence comes from Streptomyces sp. BE20, assembly GCF_036322525.1. Lineage (NCBI taxonomy): Bacteria > Bacillati > Actinomycetota > Actinomycetes > Kitasatosporales > Streptomycetaceae > Streptomyces > Streptomyces sp. BE20. The sequence goes on from NZ_JAQYWW010001005.1 coordinate 6,075, forward strand.
AGGAGTGCCCGTAGCCGGGGACCGCCGACCGGTGTCGGGCCGGCGCCGAGGTCCAGCACCAGAGGTCCGAGGAGATCGACACGCACGCGCCCACTATCGCAGCAGCGCCTGTTCGACGGTCAAGCCGGTCCGGTGGGCGACCGGATCCGTGCGAACGGGACGGAGGCACCGCCGTGGGTGCGGTGCCTCCGGGCCTTCGATCGGGTCAGGCGCGCGCGAGGACCCACGCGCCGAGGCCGCCGCAGCCGGACGCCTGGTAGGAGGTGGAGCGGAAGCCGGGCGGGATGGGCGAGCCCGGGCAGGTCCACAGGCCGACGCGCGCGATGTTGTGGCGCCAGGATCCGGCGCCGGAGCAGCCGTTCTGGATGTAGTCGGTGCTGACGTACCCGGCGACGACCGGCGAGCCGCCGCACGTCCAGATCCCGTCCTTGGCGAGGTTGTGGCGCCAGGAGCCCACGCCGGCGCAGCCGTTGCGGATGTGGTCGGTGATCACGTACCCGGTGACGACCGGCGAGCCGCCGCAGGTCCAGATCCCCTCGCGGACGAGGTTGTGGCGCCAGTTCCCGATGCCGTTGCAGCCGCTCTGCGTGTGGTCGGTGGTGACGTACCCGGTGACGACCGGCGAGCCCGAACAGGTCCAGATCCCGTCCTTGGCGGGTTCCTGGTACCAGGAGCCGCGGCCGCTGCAGCCGCCGCGCTCCCACGCGGTGACGACCCATCCGGGGGTGATGGCCTCGCCGGAGCAGGCCCACCTGCCGGAGGCCGCCGACGTCTGGGCCGCCGCGCTCGACACCCCGGTGGTGGTGCCGGCGAGGACGAAGGCGGCCATGAGCGCGAGGGCGCCCAGGGTGGCGCCGAGTCCCCGGCGGGCGATCCTGCGGAGGGTCGAGGTCGCCAGACGCTTCCACAATTGACGCTCGTGCATGGTCAATTCACTCCAGTCCTGTCGAAGAGCACGCTTGATACGGCTCGTTGGTCGGGAAACCGGGCGGTGGAACGGCCTCACCCTACGCGGAGATCCTGTGTCTGTGGTGTGCTCATGGAGTGGAGTGCCCATTGTGGCCGGAAATGTGACATGAACGCGGCCGGGCGGGCGGGCGGGCCTCCCGCACGGCCGCGTCCGTGTCCGGGCGGGGTCAGGCGGGGAGGTCCTCGGCGGTGGGGACGCTGAGCCCGAACAGGTCGGTGACGGTGGTCAGGGCGGCGGACCGGAGTGCCGCGGCCGGCAGCACGGTGCCGTCCGGACCGGTCAGCGCGCGGGTGGCGGTGGCCGCGGCGACGACGGTGGGCCGGTAGCCGCGGTGGAAGGCGCCCTGGGCGGTGAAGGTGACGCACATGTGGGTCATGAACCCGGCCAGGACGAGGTCCTTCCCGGCGCCCGGGGCGAAGCCCAGGTCGGTGAGGGTCTCCTCCAGCGTGGTGGCGTGGAACGCGTCGGGGAACTGCTTGACCACGACCGGCTCGCCGTCGACCGGGGCGACCTCGTCGCTGAGGGAGCCGATGTCGGCGCGGATGTCGTAGGGGGTGCCCTCGCCGCCGTCGTTGACGATGTGGACGACCGGTGTGCCGGCGGCGCGGGCGCGCTCCAGCAGGCGGGCGGCGGCTGCGAGGGCCTCCTCGGCGCCCTCCAGCGCCATGACGCCGGTGCGGTAGGTGTTCTGGAAATCGATCATGATCAGGGCCGATTCGCCCAGCCGCGGCGGCCGGTTGTCCAGGCCGATCACGTCGCGCAGGGTCGTGGAGGGGGTCGTGACGGGGGTGCCGGTGGTCATGGTGGGGCCTTTCGTCGGACGAGTGGATACGAGGGGCCGGGCGCGGGTGCGCCCGGGGAAGGGGCAGGCCGGGTGGGGGCAGGCCCGGAGACGGGGCCTTCCCGGAGGGGGCGTGGCGGGCCGGCCCGCCACGCGTCAGGCCGGCGCGGGGGCGGACGGGCCGGTGGTCGGCGTGGCGGTCGGACGGGCCGGTGGTCAGACCGTCCGGGTGCGGAAGCTGCGGCGGTAGGCCGCCGGGGTGGTGGCGAGCTGCCGCCGGAACGCCCGGTGCAGCGTCTCGGCGGAGCCGAGCCCGGACGCGGACGCGACCAGGTCGAGCGGATCGTCGGTGGCCTCCAGCGCGCGCCGGGCCGCCTCGACGCGGGCCGCTTCGACGTACGCGCCCGGAGTGGTGCCCGTCTCCTGTTTGAAGACGCGGGCGAAGTGCCGCTCGCTGAGGCACATCCGGGCGGCCAGCGCCGGCGCGGACAGCTCCTCGTCGAGATGGTCGGCGATCCAGAGGCACAGCTCGTCGATGTCCCGCCGGCCGGCGGGAGGGCGGCTGAGCGGGACGGAGAACTGGCTCTGCCCGCCCTGCCGCTTCAGGTACACCACCAGCTGCCGGGCCACCGCCAGGGCGGCCTGCTCGCCCAAGTCCTCGGCCACCAGGGCCAGCGAGAGGTCCAGGCAGGCGCTGATCCCGGCCCCGGTCCACAGCCGGCCGCGGTCGGTGCGGACGAAGATCGGGTCCGGGTCGACCGTGACGTCCGGGTGGTCGGCGGCCAGCTGGTCGGCGGTCGACCAGTGGGTGGTGGCGGTCCTCCCGTCCAGCAGGCCGGCCGCTGCCAGCAGGTGCGCGCCCACGCAGACCGACGCCACCCGCCGGGCGTGCGGGGCGGTCTCCCTGACCCAGGACACGACGGCGTCGTCGATCCGGGCGCGCGGGCCGTCGTCGGTCATGTCGACCGCGCCCGGCACCAGCAGGGTGTCCACCTGCCCGCCGACGTCCTCGAAGGCCACGTCGGTGAGCAGCCGCACTCCCGCCGACGTGCGCACCGCACCGACGGTCGGCCCGGCGAGGCGGACCCGGTAGCCGGCGCGGCCCGCGGTCTCCCGGTTGGCCAGCGCGAAGACCTCGGCCGGGCCGGTGACGTCGAGGAGGTCGACGTCGGGGAAGACCGCGATGACGACACGGTGCGGAGTGGGCATGCGTTCATCCTCGCCCGGTGCGGCCGGTGGCAGCAATGACGGTTCCCTGTCACATTCGGACACGGTCCGCGCCTCCGCCCCTCCGCCCCTCCCCGCAGACCGGGGGCGTCCGGCCGGGGGTGGCTGTCGTGCCCGAGTCGGCCGCCGAGTACCTGGCGGACCTGCCGGACCTGGCGGCGCGCCGGGACGACGCGGGGGGCGGCGCTACTCCGCTCCGGTGGCGTCCGGGAAGGAGTGGTGTTCGTGCGCGACGACCCAGCGGCCGTCCTCCTTGCGCAGGCCCAGGGTGAGCCGCAGGCGCTGCGCGGGCCGTTCGGCGAGGTCCGCCGGTGTGCCGCAGCGCAGCAGGGCGTGGGCGAAGGCGACGTCCGCGCCGGCCGTGACGTCGAGCGCCTCGATCTCGAACGCGGCTCCCTGGGCCTGCCACTCGAAGAACGGCGGCCAGGTGTCGCGGTACGCGTCGATGCCCCGGACACCCTCGTACGGCGGCGGCACGTCGAACATCACGATGTCCCGGGCGTGGTCCGCGAGGACGCCCGGGAGATCGCCCCGGTGGACCGCCGAGGCCCAGTCCTGCACCAGCGCCCTGATCCGGTCTTCCTCGGTCGTCATGGTCAGGATGCTGCGCCCCGCGCGGCCGGCCCGCAACGGCAGCGGGAGCCGCCTGCCGGATCCCGCTGCCGGTCCGACCGCCCCGGCTTGCCCCGGCTTGCCCCGGCCCGCGCCGTACCGCGTCGGGCCGCACCGCGGGGGCGTGCGGTACGGCCCCGGAACGGTCGGACCAGGGCGCGCGGTCAGGTGCGGGCCGGGGCCGGGGGCGAGGAGACGGCCTCCGGCGCGGGGCGGGCCGGAGGCGAGTGACGGAACCGGTGCACGGCCGCTATCACGAGTCCGGCGGCGAAGGCGAGCACGTGGCCGACGGCCGCCACCGCTCCCTCGCCGAGCCCGTCGAGCAGGGCGGGGGCGGCCACGAGCAGCATCACCAGCCACACCGCCCGCCACCACACCGGACGGGCCCGGAGGACAGCCACCGTCATCGCCGCGACCACGACGTAGGACGGGCCGGTGTCCAGCGTGTGGGCCTCGGAGGCGGGCAGCGCGCCGTGGTCGATGCGCCACCAGACCAGCGCCTCCGTCAGCAGGGTCGCACCGACCTGCGCGAGCGCCAGCGACACCACCGCGCGGCGGGCGCCGAGTGCCGAGACGACCGTGCACACGGACAGCGCGAACACCGGCCACACCCAGGGACTGTCCTGCGGCACGAACGCCGACACCACCAGCGACTCGACCGGATGGCCGGACGGCCAGGGGTGCAGGTTCGCCAGATTGGTCGACGCCCATTCCCGCAGCGCCAGCACCCGATCGGGCGGCAGCAGCACCAGGACGGGGCACATGACGGACAGGGCGGCCACGTACCAGGCCCCGGGATTGCGAACGATCCGACGGATCACGACGGCCTCACTCCCCGCCCGGCCGCCCGGCTAGCGGGCACGCCGCCGCGGCCGGCCGCCGACGGCCACGGCCGCCCCGGCGGTGACCGCGCAGACCGCCACCGCGCCGGAGGCCATCAGCCCGCGCCGGGAGCGCCAGGACAGCACCGACCAGCGGGAGCCGGCCGACAGCAGCGAGCCGAGGCTCAGCCACGACCCGGCCGAGAGCGCGGACAGTGCCGAGCCGGCCGAACCGACGGACAGCACGCTGCCGACCGAGCCGATCGACAGCACGGACCCGACCGAGCCGATCGAGAGGACCGAGCCCACCGAGCCGACGGACAGCACGGAGCCCCTGGGCCGGCGCGCCGAGCGGGCCGCCGGTGCCGTGACCGGTGCCGTGGCCGGGGGCGAGGATGCGTTGCGTTGCGACATTCGCCGATCGTATGCCGCTGTTCCACCCGCCGTCATGACGGTGGGTCGGGCGCGGCCCTCCCGGTTGCCGGGGTCACCGGTGCAGGTGGGCCAGAGCCCCGGCGGGGACGGGGTAGGGGCGTTCCACCGGCAGGAGCCGGCGAGCGCCCTCCGGATCGCCGTCGCGTACGCACTGCCGGATCCGGTGGGCGAGCGCCGTCACGTCGGTGACGGCGACGGTCCACTCCTCCGCGTACCGGTGGGCGGCGATCCCGGCGAGGCCGAGCTGGAGCGAACGGTACGGCAGGGGTTGCAGGTCCAGATCACGTTCGGGATCCCACTGGACCCGGGCGGGCGCACGCCGCAGCAGGCTCTTCCAGGTGGCGCGGTCCGGGTGCAGCCCGCGTTCGTAGTGCGTCGGGCAGGCGTGCTCCAGCGCCCACTCGAACCCCTCGCGGCCGATCTCGACGGCGAGGACGGTCTCCTGGCCCTCCTTCGTCCCCCACCCCGAGCGGTACATCATCCAGAGGAAGGAGGGCTTGACCCACGTCATGCGGTCCCGTTTCCACCGGGCGGGGAAGCGGCCGTCGCGGGCCGCCGGGAGGCCGATCTCCGGCGGGTACGCCTGGTAGACGGTGACGGTGGACGCCGTGTGGGCGGCGCGGATCCGGTACGGGGGTTCTGCCATGGCACCCACCTTGGCGGCGCCGCCGTGCCGGGTGCCAGCGAATTACCGGGCGCGCGGCCCGCCGCCACCGGGGGCCGGCGGGAGCCCCGGACGCCTCCGCCCGGCGGACCGGGGCCCGCCGGACCGGGGCCCGCCGGACCGGGCGCGCACGGCGTCCTGGCGGGCGGGCCGGGGCTGCCGTACGGTCGGTCCGTGTGACCCCCGACCAGGCACACCTGAACCGGATCTTCCTCCCCGGGACCTACGCCGACGGAGTTCCGTACGAGCTGTTCCGGGAGCTGCGCGCGCAGGGGTCCGTGTGGTGGGTCGAGGAGCCGGCGGTGGGGGCGTGGCCGCCGGGCCCCGGGTACTGGGCGGTGCTGCGGCACGCGGACGTGAAGCACGTGCTCCGCAGCCCGGACGTGTTCTCCTCGCACCTGGGCGCGACGCAGATCCGGGATCCGGGTACGGCGGCGGACCTCGACTTCGCCCGGACGATGATACTCAACCAGGACCCGCCCGACCACTCCCGGCTGCGCCGCATCGTCGCGGGAGCGTTCACCCCGCGTACCCTCCGCGAGCTGGCCGCCGACATCGAGCGGCACGCCGCGGACGCCGTCCGGCAGGTGCGCGCCCGGGGCGGGACGGACTTCGTCCGGCTCGCGGCCGACCTGCCGGTGCGGACCCTGGCCCGGGTCATGGGTGTCCCGGAGCAGGACCGGCAGCTGTTGCAGGACTGGGCGAACCGGGTGATCGGCTACCAGGACGCCGACTACGCCGACTCCCGTACGGTCGACCCGGAGACGCTCACCGACCTCGGCCGGGCGGCGCTCGCCCACCGCCCCGTCGGCCGGACAGCCCCGGACGGGCGCCCGGTCGACCCGCGTTCGCGTGCTGCCCTCGCCGACATGTTCGCCTACGCCCACGCCCTCGCCGAACGGCCGCGTCCGGGAAGCCTGTTGGCCCGGATGCGGGAGGGCGGGCTCGGTGTCGCGGAGTTCGAGACCATGTTCTTCCTGTTCGCGGTGGCCGGCAACGAGACGGTGCGCAACGGGCTGCCGGGCGGTGTGCACGCGCTGCTCAGCCACCCCGAGCAGTACCGACTGCTGGTGAACCGGCCGGAGTTGACCGCCTCGGCGGTCGAGGAGATGCTGCGCTACTGGCCGCCCGTGGTGGACTTCCGGCGCACCGCCACCCGGGATGTCGGGATGGGCGGCCGACGGATCCGCCGCGGCGACAAGGTGGTGGTCTACCACGCGTCCGCCAACCGCGACGAGGAGGTCTTCCCGGACCCGGACCGCTTCGACGTCACCCGCACCCCGAACGACCACGTCAGCTTCGGTCACGGCCCGCACTTCTGCGTCGGCGCGCAGCTGGCGCGCCTGCAGATGACGGCGCTGCTCCGTCAGGTCCTCACCGAACTGCCCGGCCTGGCGCTGGTCCCCGGTGCGGCGCCGGCCCGTCTGGTGTCGAACTTCCAGAACGGTCTCAAGCAGCTGCCGGTCCGGTGGCACCTGCGCGACTGACGGCGGTATCCGGCCGACGGCCGGCCTCCGGGGTGGCGGGCCGTCGCCGCGCCACCGGCCCGGGCAGCCGCCCGCCGAAGGGGTTGCCGGCCCTGCGTCGCAGCCTCGCGGTGAACCCGGGCTCTGCCATGATCGCCGTGTCGGGTTCGGTGGATCTTCTGAGTGGAGTGGCTGTGGCAGAGCGGCAGAACGGCACGGTGAAGTGGTTCAACGACGAGAAGGGCTACGGCTTCATCACTCCGGAGTCCGGACCGGACCTGTTCGTTCACTTCCGGGCGATCCAGGCGGAGGGCTTCAAGTCCCTGTTCGAGGGCCAGAAGGTGACGTTCGTGGCGGTCGAGGGCGAGAAGGGGCTCCAGGCGGGCGAGGTCCGGCCGGAATAGCCCGCCGACCGGCCCGCCGTCACCCGCCACCGGCGGGGTGGCCGGACGCGTGGGGGTGGCAGTCGCCGACGGACCCGTGGGACCGGAGGGGCAGGAGGTGCCGGGCGAGCCGGCGGGGTGCCAACGCTGCTGAATCGTACGGAAGTTCGGTGCTGCTCGACTATTGGTAGGAAACTTTACTTTCTACTACGCTGTCGGCTGGCGGCTTGGCGCGGCGCCCCTGCCGGACGGGGCGTGACGCGCTCAGTGAGAGCTCTGTCCCGGCCGCCGCGGTGGTGCGGTTGCCGCTTGGCCGGTGGCGTCGTGTTGTGGTGCGCGCCGGTGTCCAGCTCTCACCGTTTCTCAAGGTCAGGGAGTCCAGGGATGCGTCTGGGTGTCTCGGCAAGGCCTGTTCGTGTCGGAGTGTTCGCCGCCGTGCTCACGTTGCTCGGCGGCCTGTTGCTCGGCTGGTCCGGGCGGGCGGGAGCGGCGGCCGATCCGCTGATCTCGCAGGGGAGGCCCGCGACGGCCTCGTCCACGGAGGGGTCGTCGTACGCGGCGGGGAAGGCGTTCGACGGGAGTGCCACCACGCGGTGGGCGAGCGTGGAGGGGAAGGACCCGCAGTGGCTGCAGGTGGACCTCGGCGGGAACGCCGGCGTCGGCCGCGTGAAGCTGAGTTGGGAGGCCGCGTACGCGAAGGCGTACCGGCTGGAGGTGTCGTCGGACGGGGTGACCTGGACGACGGTGGCCGAGGAGAAGGCCGGCAACGGCGGGACGGACGAGTGGACGGGGCTGGCGGCCAAGGGCCGCTACGTCCGGATCCACGGAACGGCGCGCGGGACGTCCTACGGGTACTCGCTGTTCGAGATGGAGGTCTACGGGGTGCTGGACGGCGGGCCGCCGCCGGGCGGGGCGTTCACCGTGGTCGCGGCGGGTGACATCGCCGCGCAGTGCACCGCCTCGGACAGCGGCTGCGCGCACCCGAAGACGGCCGCGCTCGCCCAGCAGATCAACCCGAAGTTCTACCTGACGATGGGTGACAACCAGTACGACGACGCCCGGCTGTCGGACTTCCGGAACTACTACGACAAGACCTGGGGGGCCTTCAAGGCGAAGACCCGCCCGGTGCCGGGCAACCACGAGACCTACGACCCGGCCGGTTCGCTCGCCGGGTACAAGTCCTACTTCGGCAGCATCGCCTACCCGCAGGGGAAGAGCTGGTACAGCTTCGACGAGGGCAACTGGCACTTCGTCGCGCTGGACTCCAACGCCTTCGACCAGAGCGCCCAGATCGACTGGCTGAAGGCGGACCTGGCGGCCAACGCGAAGAAGTGCGTCGCCGCCTACTTCCACCACCCGCTGTACTCCTCGGGCGGGCACGGCAACGACCCGGTCTCCCGGCCGGTGTGGAAGATCCTCTACGGCGCCAGGGCCGACCTGGTGCTGAACGGGCACGACCACCACTACGAGCGGTTCGCCCCGCAGGACCCGGACGGGAAGGCCACCGCGGACGGGATCGTCGAGATCGTCGGCGGGATGGGCGGTGCCGAACCGTACCCGATCGAGCAGGTCCAGCCGAACAGCCAGAAGCGGATCAGCGGTGACTACGGCGTGCTGAAGCTGGACTTCACCGACTCCGGGTACGGCTGGAGCTACGTCGGAACCGACGGCCAGGTCAAGGACAGCAGCCCGAAGTACAGCTGCCACTGATGATGTACCTGGCCACCACCGGCCGCCGTCCGGACGCGCCGCCCCGCCCCGCGGGGGTGGGGCGGCGCGTCCCCGGCACGGTCGTCGCGCTCGGAGCGGTCAGCCTGGTCACGGACGTCTCCTCGGAGATGGTCACCGCCGTGCTGCCGCTCTATCTGGTGCTGGGGCTCGGCCTCTCACCACTCCAGTTCGGTTTCCTCGACGGGTTGTTCAACGGGGCCACGGCGCTGGTCCGGTTGCTCGGCGGCAGGCTCGCGGACCGGGGCGGCGGCCGGCACCGGACCGTCGCCGGGGTCGGCTACCTGCTCTCCGCACTCTCCCGGCTCGGGCTGCTGCTGGCCGGTGGTGCGGCGGGCGGGATCGCCGCCGCGCTGACCGCCGACCGGCTCGGCAAGGGAGTCCGGACGGCCCCCCGGGACGCGCTGATCTCGCTCAGCGCACCGCCGGAGGCCCTCGGCCGGGCGTTCGGCGTGCACCGGGCGATGGACACCACCGGGGCGATGCTCGGACCGCTCGTCGCGTTCGCGGTGCTGTGGGCGACGGCGGACGCGTACGACGCGGTGTTCGTGGTCAGCTTCGCCGTCGGACTGCTCGGCGTGCTGGTGCTGGTGCTGTTCGTCCCGGCCGGGTCGGCGGTGCCTGCGGTGCCCGCGGTCGTCCCGAAGCCTGCCCGGACGAAGCCCGGCCGGACGAAGCCCGCCCGGAGGAGGGGCGGGGCACTGCGCGATCCGGTGTTCCGGCGGGTGGTCACGGCCGCCGCGCTGCTGGGGGCCGCGACCATCGGCGACTCCTTCGTCTACCTGCTGCTCCAGCGGGGCCTGGACCTGCCGCCCGTGCTCTTCCCGTTGCTCCCGCTCGGCGCGGCGGCGTGCTACCTGCTGCTGGCCGTACCGGCGGGCCGGATCGCCGACCGGACCGGGCGGCGCGTCCCGTTCCTCTGCGGGCACGGCGCCCTGCTCGCGGCCTACCTCACCCTGATGCTGGCGCCGGGGCGGCCGGCCGCGGTGCTCACCCTGGTGCTCCTGGGCGTCTTCTACGCGGCCACGGACGGCGTCCTGATGGCACTCGCCGGGCCGGTGCTGCCGCCGGAGGGACGGGCCGGCGGGCTCGCCGTCCTGCAGACCGGCCAGGCGCTGGCCCGGCTGGTCGGCGCGGCCGGGTTCGGCGCGGCCTGGACGTGGTGGGGCCCGCGTCCGGCCCTGGCGGTGAGCGCACTCGCGCTGGCCGCCGCACTCGCCGCCGCCTGGCGGATCCTGCCGGGAGGGGAGGTCGCGTGAAAGCGCGTTCGACGGTGCTGGTCCTCGCCGTCCTGGTGCTGCTGGGCGGCTCGCTCGGGTACGTCCTGCACGCCAGGCAGCGTGGCGGCGGGCCCCAACTCGTCGCGGCCGAGAGCTCGTTCAGCCTGAACGAACCCGGACTCTACTACCGGGACACCGCCACCGGCCGGGTCGCCCGCAGCCAGGGGGCGCCGGACGGGCCGTCCTGCGCCCGGTTCTACGCCGCGGGGGACCGGGCACTGTGCCTGCGGGCGCTGCCCGGTGTCCCGGCGCGGACCCAGGCGGTGGTGTACGACCGGCGGTTCACCGAGCTCCAGACGGTGACGGTGCCCGGCATCCCGAACCGGGCCCGGGTGTCGGCCTCCGGGCAGCTGCTCTCCTGGACCACCTTCGCCGTGGGGGACTCGTACGCGGCGGGCACCTTCTCCACCCGGACGTCGATCCTGGACCTGCGCACCGGCTACCTGGTCAAGTCGATCGAGTCCGTCCCGCTGACCGTCGGCGGTACCCGCCACCACGCCGCCGACGTCAACTACTGGGGCGTCACCTTCGCCGCCGACGACAACCGCTTCTACGCCACCGTCTCGACCGGTGGCCGGACCCACCTGGTCGAGGGCGACCTCCGGGCGTGGACGGCCCGGACGCTGCGGGAGAACGTCGAGTGCCCGTCGCTGTCGCCGGACGGCACCCGGATCGCCTTCAAGAAGAAGGTCTCGGCCGACCCGGCCGCGCCCTGGCGGCTCCACGTCCTGGAACTCGACGGGATGCGCGAGCACCCGCTGGCCGAGTCGCGCAGCGTGGACGACCAGGTGGCCTGGCTCGACGGGGAGACGCTCGGCTACGCGCTGCCGGGCCGGGACGGGAAGGGCACCGACGTCTGGGCCGTCCCGGCGGACGGCGGCGGGGCGCCGTACCTGCTGGTGCCCGGCGGCTCGTCGCCGGTGGCCGTGCCGGCGGCGCCGGGCTGACCCGCCGGACCGCCGGACCGCCGGACCGCCGGACCGGCGGACCGGCGGTACGCGGACGGGCGGCGGCCACCCTGATCGGTGGCCGCCGCCCGTCCGCGTACCGGAGGTCAGATGATGGGGCGACTGTAGAACGGGCCGTAGTAGCTGCCGTACGCCTCGCGGTACCCGAGGTCGGCGTCCTCGTGCTTCTCCCGGTCGAACTCCGGGCCGTCCTTGATCTCGGCCTTCGTCCGGTCCACGTAGATCTTCTCGTCCTCCTGGTCGACCCGGACGATGGTGCCGACCGGCAGCAGGACGTGCTTGCCGAAGATCCACGGACCGGTGTCGACGACGAGGTATTCGGAGCCGGCCTCCGGGGAGTGGCGGTCGACCTTGCCGATCTGTCCGTCCGTCGCCTCCACGTGGAAGCCCACCAGGTCGGTGCCGGCGACGTGGCCGGAGGTCGAGCGGAACTCCCAGATGTCGATGTTGCTCATGTCGGTTCCCTTTCTCCCGGTGCCCGCCGAGCTGTTCCCGGCCGACGCGTTCTCGGCCCTCGGCTGCCCCGGACTGCGGACCTCACACCTGCCGGCCGTGACGAACAGGTCGGCACCGTTCAAGACCGCGCCGTTCGAGGCGGCACCGGTCAAGGCGGCACCGGTCGGGCCGCACCGGACGGGACCGGCTCAGCAGACCGTGACCCCGATCAGACAGGTGTCGTCGTCGGTGTCGGAACTGCTGTACCGCAGGAGGTGGTCGAGCCGGCGTTCGAGCTCCGGCTGCCCGCCCGACTTCCCGGCGATGGACAGCAGGTCGTCGAGCGACTCCTCCAGGGAACGGTCCCGGCGTTCGATCAGGCCGTCGGTGTACATCATCAGGGTGTCCCCGGCCCGGAGCCGGATCTCGCCCTCCTCGTAGTCGGCCTGGTCGATGGCGCCCAGCAGGATCCCCGAGACGGTGGGGAGCTCGGTGGCCCGGCCGTCGCGCAGCAGGATGGGGGGCAGATGGCCCGCCCGGGCCCAGCGGAGGGTCCTGGTCCGGGGTTCGTACAGGGCGCAGACGGTCGTCGCGGTGACGTTGTCGGTCAGGTGGTGGGTCACCGTGTTGAGCCAGCCCAGCAGCTGGCCCGGGCCGGCGCCGGTGGCGGCCAGGCCGCGCAGGGCGTTGCGCAGGGCGACCATGCCGGTGGCGGCCTCGATGCCGTGCCCGGCGACGTCGCCCACGCACAGGAGGACCTGGCCGGTCGGCAGGTCCAGGGCGTCGTACCAGTCGCCGCCGACCAGGTGGTCCTTCTCGGCGGGCCGGTAGCGCACGCCCACCCGCAGGTCGTGCAGCTCCAGGGGGCCGCGGCTCGGCGGCATGATGGCGTGCTGCAACTGCAGGGCGAGCCGGTTGCGTTCGGCGGCCTGCTGCTCGGTGTGGGCGAGCTGGTCGCGGGTGGCGGCGAGCGCGACCTCGGTCCAGTGCTGGGCGGAGACGTCCTGGTAGGCGCCGCGCACGGTGGTGATGCGGGAGTCGGCGTCGAGGACGGGCTCGGCGACGACCCGGATGTGCCGGGCGATGCCGTCGGCCCGCTGGAGGCGGAAGGCGGTGGAGGCGGGGCGCCGGTGGTGCAGCAGGGTGCGCAGGAACCGGCCGATGGTGTGCTCGTCGTCGGGGTGCGCGTGGGCCGCCAGGTGGTCCAGCGGGATGGGGTCGGCGTGCGGCGGCAGGCCGTGGAGGTCGAACAGGGTCTCGTTCCAGGCGATCTCGCCGGTGTGCAGGTTCTCCTCGAACCCGCCGATGCGGCCGAGCCGCTGGGCGTGCTGCAGCAGGCTGGCGACGCGGGCGGCGCCGTCCTCGGCCCGCCAGATGACGACCGCGCCGGCCCCGCAGCGGGTGATGCTGACGCTGGCCCGGGTGGTCAGCGGGACGCCGTCGACCAGGGCGGAGAGGTTCATCCCCGGCGAGCGGAACGACTCGCCGGTCGCCAGGACGTACTCGATCTTCTCGAAGAGGCCGCCCGGTTCGGCGGCCAGCGGGTAGGCCTCCAGCAGCCGGGCGCCGAGGATGGCGCTGCGCGGGCGGCCGGCGAAGTCCTCGAAGCTCGGATTGAGGTGCTTGATGAGGTAGTCGGTCGTCCGGCCCGCCGCGTCGAGGTCCGGGTGCACGACCAGGCAGGGGTCGTGCAGGCCCTGGACGAGTTCCAGCAGGTCGGCCGTCTGCGGGTCGACGCCGTCGCCGTTCCCGGTGGCCGGGTGCGACTCCAGGGCGGTGGCACAGAGTTCGGCCAGGGCCTCGAACTGCCGTTGCAGCGACTGCGACGGCGCCGGCAGGTCGCCGCTCCAGCAGACCTCCAGGACGCCGGTGATCCGGCCGCCCGCCCCGGCGGGCACGGCCAGCCGGCCGCCGCCGAACTCCCGCTGTCCGATGGAGGGGAGCCCCGCCGCGGCGAGCGACTCGTAGGCCGCGGAGGCCCGTTCGGTCAGTGCGCGGCGCGCGGGAACGGGGACACCCGGAGGGACGTGGCGCCAGCGCGCCGCCTCCTCGTCGGCGAATCCGGCGCTGCCCGCCAGCGTCAGGGACTGGTCGGAGTTGGCCGCCCAGATCGCCACCGCCTGCGCGCCGAGCGGCCGGAGCGCGTGCTCCAGCACCGACTGCGCCACGGCCTGGACGTCGGAGGCGCCCAGCATCCCCGTCTCGGCGCTGCGCAGCCGGACGCCGAGGGACGGCTCGCCCGCGGAGGCCATGAACTCCCGGGCGACGTCGGCGATCCGGTCGTGCGAGGCCTGGTTGACGAGGTCGGCCGCCAGGTCCAGGACGGACAGCGTGGAACGGTCGGCCAGCGTGTCGAGCTGGCGGCCGGCCTCGGCGGGGGAGACGCCCAGGCGCTCCACCAGGATCCCCTTGGCGAGTTCGACCAGCGCCCGGCCGTCCGCCTGGGCGTGGGCCCGGGTGAGTTCGCGGCGCAGCCGGTCGACGGTCGACGTCAGCCGGCCCACCGTGCTGCCGGCCGCCGGCAGGGACGTCCTGCCGGCGGGCCCGTCCGCCGGTTCACGCGGCGACACGACGGAGGGCGGCACGGCGACCGCCCGCGCGACCTGGCCCGACGCCGCTGCCTGCCCGGGCTCCGCTGCCGCCCCGGACACCGCGGCCGGACCGCGCCCGGCCTGCGGGAGCGGCTGCTCTTCGGCGTCCCGGGGCTGTCGGGGGTCGTGCATGGTGTCTCCTCCGCTGGCGTGGTCGTTCGGCGTCGCGGTGCGTCCCACCGGCACGGCGGGCGGCTACGGCCGCAGCCACCGCTCGACGCGGGCGATCAGGTCGAGCGCGTCGACCGGCTTGGTCACGTAGTCGGTGGCGCCGGAGGCGAGGCTCTTCTCCCGGTCTCCGACCATGGCCTTGGCGGTGACGGCGATGATCGGCAGATCCGCGTGCTCGGGCATCGCCCGGATCGCGGCCGTTGCGGCGTAGCCGTCCATCTCCGGCATCATCACGTCCATCAGGATCAGGTCGATGCCGCGGTGCGCGGTGAGGGCCTCGATCGCCGCGCGCCCGTTCTCGGCCTGCAGCACCCGCATGCCGTGCAGCTCCAGGATCCCGGTCAGCGCATAGAGGTTGCGGTCGTCGTCGTCGACGACCAGCACCGTCCGCCCCGCGAGGGAGCCGTCGACGTCCTGGGCGAGCGCGACGGCGGGATCCCCGCTCCGTACCAGCGGCAGCACGTCACCGGGCTGGTCCGCGCTCAGGTGCAGGGCGATGCGCTCGCGCAACTCGTCCAGGCTGGAGAGGAGTTCGAGCGGCTGCAGGGTGGCCCGCTGTTGCAGGAGGCGCTCCTGCTCGGCGCCCAGCCGCCGGTTGTTGTGCGCGAGGACCGGCACGCCGTGCAGGGCGGCGTCCCGCGCCATCTCCTCCAGGAAGTCCAGGGCCGCGCCACCGGGCAGGTCGAGTTCCAGGACCACGCAGTGGCACGGGGTCGAGGCCAGTGTCGCCGCCGCCTCGTGGGCGCTCACCGTGGTGGTGACCTCCACGGTCGTGCGCGGGTCGCCGAGGCCGGAGGGGCCGGTGAGGTCGGCGACGGCGCTCTCCGCGACCAGTGACAGCAGGCCGCGCGGACGCTCCTCGATGACGAGCAGCCGCTTGGGCTGAACCGTCTCCGGCGGCGCGGCGGGTGCCGGGGCCTCGACCCGGTCCGCTGCGCCGGCGGCCTCGCCGGTACCGCTCTCCAGCGCCGTCCGCGAGTTCTGGGCGTTCAGTTCGACGAAGTCGGTCCGGGAGGCGGGCAGGTAGAGCGTGAAGGTGCTGCCCCGGCCGGGCACGCTGTCCGCGGTGATCGCACCTCCGAGGAGGAAGGCGATCTCGCGGCTGATCGACAGACCCAGCCCGGTGCCGCCGTACTTGCGGCTGGTGGTGCCGTCCGCCTGCTGGAAGGCCCCGAAGACGCTCTCCAGGTGCTGGGGTTCGATGCCGATCCCAGTGTCCACGACGTGGAAGGCGATCACCGGGCCGTCGTCGCGGCGGGCGACCTCCGGTACGTGCGCGTGGTCCGCGACCTCGATCCGCAGTTCCACGCCGCCCTTCTCGGTGAACTTGACCGCGTTGGAGAGCAGGTTGCGCAGCACCTGCCGGAGCCGGTAGTCGTCGGTGAGCAGCTCCGCCGGCATCGTCGGCGCGGTCTCGACCGTGAACCGCAGGCTCTTCTGGCTCGTCAGCGGCCGGAAGGTGGCCTCGACGTAGTCGAGCAGCTTGCGCAGCGGGATCCGCTCGGGGGTGATGTCCATCTTCCCCGCCTCGACCTTGGAGAGGTCGAGGATGTCGTTGATCAGCTGGAGCAGGTCGGAGCCCGCGGAGTGGATGATGCCCGCGTACTCGACCTGCTTGGCCGTCAGGTTCCTGGTCGGGTTCTGGGCGAGCAGCTGGGCGAGGATGAGCAGGCTGTTGAGCGGGGTGCGCAGCTCGTGGCTCATGTTGGCCAGGAACTCCGACTTGTAGCTGGAGGCCAGCGACAGCTGGTGCGCGCGGTCCTCCAGCTCCTGCCGGGCCTGTTCGATCTCCAGGTTCTTGGTCTCGATGTCCCGGTTCTGTGCGGCGAGGAGCGCGGCCTTCTCCTCCAGTTCCGCGTTGGAGGACTGCAGTTCCTCCTGACGGGCCTGGAGCTCCTCCGACCGGACCTGGAGTTCGGCGGTCAGCCGCTGGGACTCCCCGAGCAGTTCGTCGGTGCGGGAGTTGGCGACGATCGTGTTGACGTTGGCGCCGATGGTCTCCATCAGCTGGTCGAGGAAGGCGCGGTGCACCGAGGTGAAGTCGCGGACGGCGGCGAGCTCGATGACGCCCAGGACCTGGCCCTCGACCACGATGGGCAGCACGATCAGGGAGGCGGGTTCGGCCCGGCCCAGGCCGGAGGAGATGGTCACGTAGCCCGCGGGCAGGGAGTCGACGGCGATCGTGCGCCGGCTGCGCGCGGCCTGGCCGACGAAGGACTCGCCGAGCCTGAAGCGGGTGGGGGTCGAGCCGGCGGGGAAGGCGTAGGAGCCGATCAGGTTGAGGACGGTCGTGTCCCCGCTGTCCTCCGCGAGGTAGAAGGCGCCGTACTGGGCGGACACCAGGGGCGTCAGCTCGTCCATGATCAGTTCGGCGACGACGGCGAGGTCGCGGCGGCCCTGCATCAGGGCCGAGATCCGGGCCAGGTTGGACTTGAGCCAGTCCTGTTCGTCGTTGGCCCGGGTGGTCTCGCGGAGCGACTCCACCATGAAGTTGATGTTGTCCTTGAGGTCGGCGACCTCGCCGGAGGCGTCCACGGTGATCGAGCGGGTGAGGTCGCCCTCGGCGACGGCGCCGGTCACCTCGGCGATGGCGCGGACCTGCCGGGTGAGGTTGCCGGCCAGCTCGTTGACGTTCTCGGTGAGCCGCTTCCAGGTGCCGGAGACGCCCTCCACCTCGGCCTGGCCGCCGAGCCGGCCCTCGGAGCCGACCTCGCGGGCGACCCGGGTGACCTCGGCGGCGAAGGCGCTCAGCTGGTCGACCATCGTGTTGATGGTGGTCTTGAGCTCCAGGATCTCGCCGCGTGCGTCGACGTCGATCTTGCGGGTGAGGTCGCCCTGGGCGACGGCGGTGGTCACCTGGGCGATGTTGCGGACCTGGCTGGTGAGGTTGTGCGCCATGAAGTTGACGTTGTCGGTGAGGTCCTTCCACGTGCCGGCCACGTTCGGGACCCGTGCCTGCCCGCCGAGCGTCCCCTCGGTGCCGACCTCGCGGGCCACCCGGGTCACCTCGTCCGCGAAGGCCGAGAGCGTGTCGACCATCGTGTTGATGACGCCGGCGAGCGCCGCGACCTCGCCCTTGGCCTCCACGTTGATCTTCTGCGAGAGGTCGCCCTTGGCGACGGCGGTGGCCACCTGGGCGATGGAGCGGACCTGTCCGGTCAGGTTGGAGGCCATCACGTTGACGTTGTCGGTGAGGTCCTTCCAGGTGCCGGAGGCACCCCGGACGGTGGCCTGGCCGCCGAGGTTGCCCTCGGTGCCGACCTCGCGGGCGACCCGGGTGACCTCGGCGGCGAAGGCGCTGAGCTGGTCGACCATCGTGTTGATGGTGGTCTTGAGTTCGAGGATCTCGCCGCGCGCGGTGACGGTGATCTTCTGCGAGAGGTCGCCCTCCGCGACGGCGGTGGCCACCTGGGCGATGGAGCGGACCTGGGCGGTGAGGTTGCCCGCCATGAAGTTGACCGAGTCGGTCAGGTCGCGCCAGGTGCCCGACACGCCCTTGACGTCGGCCTGGCCGCCCAGGATGCCCTCGGTGCCGACCTCGCGGGCGACCCGGGTCACCTCGTCGGCGAAGGAGGACAGCTGGTCGACCATCGTGTTGACGGTGTTCTTGAGTTCGAGGATCTCGCCGCGCGCGGTGACGGTGATCTTCTGCGAGAGGTCGCCCTTGGCGACGGCGGTGGCGATCTGGGCGATGTCGCGGACCTGGCTGGTGAGGTTGCCGGCCATCGCGTTGACCGAGTCGGTCAGGTCCTTCCACGTCCCCGACACGGCGGGCACCTCGGCCTGGCCGCCGAGCCGGCCCTCGGTGCCGACCTCGCGGGCGACCCGGGTCACCTCGGAGGTGAAGAGGGAGAGCTGGTCGACCATGCCGTTGAACACGGTGGCGATCTCGCCCAACAGGCCGTCGGCGTCGTCGGGAAGGCGGGTGCCGAAGTCTCCGTCGCGCACGGCCGTCAGCCCGGCCAGGAGGCGCCGCAGATCCGGTTCACCGACCTGCGCCGTGCCGCCGTCGGCCGCGTGCTGAGCCTGGGGCTTCGTCGTGCCAGCCATCGAGGACGTCGCCTTCCTCTGTAGGGCGACAGGCCGCACGGCCCGTCGCAGTCAACACCCGATCCGGCCGCACGTCCGACCGAAGGGCCGCGCCGAAGCCGTGTCAGGCACCTGTCCGTACCGTTCCGGACCGTACCGCACCCGTTCGGCCGAGGGCGACTTCCGTAGCACCGACGGAAAGTGACCGGGCCCACGTCCGACCGGGGCTGTCCGGGGGCGGTCACGCGCCGGAGAACCGTGATCGACGAGCTGCCCGCCGCCGGCTAGCCGAGGTCGGTGAGCTTGCGCCCGCGGGCCCGGCGGTACAGGTCGGGCAGGCGCTCCTCGGCCGCCCGGGCGGCGTCCCGCCGGAGTCCGTACAGCACCCCGTAGGCGAACGCGTGAGCGTCACCGCCCGAGGGTCCGGTCCCCGCGTCCAGGAGGGCCCCGCGGGCGATCACGGTGTCCTGGTGGTCCCCGAGGGCCCGCTGCAGGGCCTTCATCCGCCGGGAGAACGTCTCGGCGCGCCCGGCGGAGACCGGGCGGACGCTGTCCGCCGTGTAGCGGGCCCGCTTGGCCGCCTTGCGCGCATGGTGCAACGCGCCGTCGCGCTCGGGCCCGGGGGCGGTCGCGAGCGCGGCGTCGAGCCGCTCCACCGTCCGGCGCTGTTCCCGGCGCAGTGTGCGGGACAGCTGCCCGGCGGCGTCGCCGCCGCGGCCCTTCCCGGTGAGGGGCGGATCGTCGGCGAAGGACTCCAGCGCGTCGAGGAGGGCGAAGTAGCGCGGGGTGGTGAGATCGGCCACCGCGTGCTCCCAGGCCTCCCGGTACCGGTCGGCGTACCGCGCCGTGAGCCGGGCGCGCAGGTCGCCGCGCGGCACCTCCGGGGGCAGCTCGTCCACTGCGGCGACCAGCTGCTCGCCGAGCACCTCCTGATCCCGCGCCAGGCCCAGAGACCGTCCGAGCCACCGCAGCTCGGCGGCCAGTTCCTCGACGCGCCCGCGGTCGAACAGCCGGTGGTGGGCCTTGAGGAGGCTGCGGAGCCGCCGGGCCGCGACCCGCATGCGGTGCACCGCGTCCGGCTCGTCCAGGCGCACCTGCGGGTCCAGCGCGATCAGTGTCCCGACCTGCTCACGGAGGGCGGCGCCCACCACCGCGCCGGGCGTTCCGGGGCGCAGTGGTACCCGGTCCGGGGCCTGCTGCCGGGTTTCGTCCAGTGCCCGGGCGAGCTTGGACGGGTAGCGGGAGCGGCTCCCGCCCGCCGCCGTGAACGCGGCCTCGACGTCGTCGAGGAGTGCGGTGCCGCCCTCCGCCAGCTCGACCTCGGTCTCGGTCCAGGCGGTCAGCTGGGCGGGGGTGCCGGCGGCCCGGCCGGCACCGGGCGCGGAGCCGGTCCCGCGCGGCGTCCGCGGCCGGTCGAAGACCTGGCCGGTGACGCGGTCCTCGGCGATCTCGGCGAGCGTGGTCCCCGCCGTGTCGAGCAGGAGCTCGCGGCGCCGGCGGGTGTGCAGGTGCGCGACGGGTGCGAGCGCGCCGCCCCGCGCGAACACCGCCAGCCTCGGCGTCAGTGCCGACGGCACCTGGCCGGGTGCACCGGCGTCGAGCGGTTCCGCGATCTCCTCGCGGGTGTCCCCGTCACGGGGCAGCTTGAGGTGCCAGCCGGCGTCCTTGCCGCCGGTGCGCCGGCGCAGGGTGATGCGCCGGCGCAGCAGCCGCAGGTCCGGGGTGTCGTAGTAGACGGCGTCCAGGTCGTGCGGTTCGCCGGGCACGACCCGGGCGACGCCCGGCAGGTCCTCGAACCGCCGGAGCGGCCGTCCGCCGTCGTACTTCCGTTCCCTCTCCATCTGTTCGCCACTCATGGTGGGCGCCTGCCCGCGGATCGCGGTTTCACGCCCGGGGGGTGGGCCGCCCCGGCGCCGTCAGGCCTCGGCCAGCAGCTCGGCGCGCAGACCGGACAGGATGCGGGTGAGCAGCCGGGACACGTGCATCTGCGAGATGCCCAGCCGCCGGCCTATCTCCAGCTGGGTCAGCTCGGCCCCGAACCGCAGCGACAGGATGGTGCGGTCGCGCTCGGGCAGGGCGGCGATGAGCGGCTTGAGGGTCTCCAGGCAGAGCACGGTCTCGTAGGCGCTCTCCTCCTGCGCGATCCGGTCGCCCAGCGCGTCGCCCCCGTCCGCCCCGCCGTTGCCGGGCGCGGGGGCGTCGAGGGAGCCGGCGCTCTGCGCCTGGGAGGCGATCAGGCCCTCGCGCACCTCGTCCTCGGTGAGGTCCAGGTGCGCGGCCAGCTCGCCGGGGGTGGGGACGCGGTCCAGCACCTGCTCCATGGCGTCGCTGGTCTTGGCCAGCACCAGGCGAAGCTCCTGGAGGCGGCGCGGCACGTGCACCATCCAGCCGGTGTCACGGAAGAACCGCTTGATCTCCCCGCTGATGGTGGGCAGCGCGAACGTGGAGAACTCGACCTCGAAGGACGGGTCGAAGCGGTCGATGGCCTTGATGAGGCCGATCGTGCCGACCTGGACGATGTCCTCGATCGGCTCCTTGCGGTGGGTGAACCTGCTCGCCGCGAACTTCACCAGCGCCATGTTGAGCTCGATCAGGGTGCCGCGCACGTACGAGTACTCGGCGGTGCCCTCCTCGGCCGCGCGCAGCCGGGCGAACAGCGCCCTGGACAGCTCGCGCGCGTCGGCCGGGCACGTGGCCGAGGGCAGGGTGGCGGCGATTCCCAGTTGCTCGGCGACCCGGGCGAGGTCGGCCGGGCAGGTCACCTCGTCACCGGTCGAGACAGGTCCGACCGCGCCGGGGGCCGAAGGGCGGTGGGTGCGGGCAGTGGTCGAAGGGCGGGACACGACGGTCGGCATGCTCTCTCTCCTCTGCTGATGATCATTCGCGGGTGACGACGGGACTCACGTGCCCGGCCTCGACCCGAACAGACTTACATTCGCCAGATGCCCACTCGATCTTCACTTTTCCTCCACGATTCGGAGGTGTTTCGGTGGCGGCGACCGTTTTCGCCCCGTCCCCGGCTGCACCGCCGGCCGTGCCGGTCGTGCCGGGCGACGGCCCCGCGACGGGTCCCGCGACGCGCCCGGCCGGTCACCGGGCGGTGTTTCCGGAGCACCTCGGGGCACAAGACCCCCGCGGGTGGACAACCGGTGGTCGGCGGGCCGGGCGTGTCACCCGGCCCCTCCGGTCGCAGGGAGCCGCAGGGTGTCGCAAGGGTCGCGTCGGAGTGAGGACAGATGAGCATCAGTGAGTACCGGACGATGAGCAGGCCGGTCCTGTCCGGGCTTCCGGCCACGGGGCAGACCCGCAGGCTGACCCCGGGCGGCGGTCCGGGGGTGGTCGGGCGCTGCCGGGACCACGCCCGGTCGGCCCTGGAGGACTGGGGCTGGCTGCCGACCACCGACCCCGATCAGCAGGCGCGGGCCGACGACGTGCTGCTCGTCGTCTCCGAGCTGGTCACCAACGCCTGCCGGTACGCCGGGGGGCCGGACCAGCTGGTCCTGTCCGCCACCGCGCACCTCCTCCGCATCGAGGTGCTGGACGGTTCCGACGCGCCGCCCCGGCCGCGCGTGCCGCACGCGCCCGGACAGCTCGGCGGTCACGGCCTGCACGCCGTCGCGCTGCTCGTCGGCCGGTGGGGGCACGCGCCGCTCGCCGGCCGCCCCGGCAAGGTGGTCTGGGCCGAGTTCGACGTTCCGTAGCCGGGGAACCGGCAGCCCCCGGCAGCCCCCGGCGTCGCGGCACCCGGCACCACGGCCCGCCGGGCGGGTGCCCCCGGGCCGCCGCGCTCAGAACGCGGCGCGCAACGCCGGCAGCAGCGTGCCCTCGGCCCAGTCCAGGAAAGCCGGTTGGCTCTCGCCGCCGACCTGGACGAGGGCGACCTCCCCGAACCCGGCGGTCACGAACGGGCGCACCGCCTCCACGAAGTCCTCGACCCGGTCGCCGCAGGGAACGGCCTCGGCGACGTCCTCGGGCCGGACGAACCGGCTCGCGGCCGAGAAACCCGCGGTGCCCGGCAGTTCCGCGTTGACCTTCCAACCGCCGCCGAACCAACGGAACTGCTCGTGCGCCCGTCGTACGGCGGCGTCCCGGTCCCGGTCCCAGCAGACCGGCAACTGGCCCACCGCGGGCTTTCCGGCCCCGCCGTGCCGCGCGAACCCGGCGATCAGGGCCGGGTCGGGCTCGACGGCGATCACCAGGTCGGCCAGCCGGCCGGCCAGCTTCCCGGAGGCGGGCCCGGACACCGCCACCCCGATCGGCGGCGGCAGGTCCGGAAGGTCCCACAGCCGCGCGCCCTCGACGTCGAAGTACTGGCCGTGCCGGGTCACGTACCCGCCGTCGAACAGCGCCCGGATGATCTCCACCGCCTCCGCGAGCATCGCGTGGCGCACCGTGGCGCTCGGCCAGCCCTGGCCGACCACGTGCTCGTTGAGGTTCTCCCCGCTGCCCAGGCCGAGCCGGAAGCGGCCCTCGGACAGCAGTTGCAGGGTGGCGGCCTTCTGGGCCACCACCACCGGGTGGTAGCGGAACGTCGGGCAGGTCACGTAGGTCATCAGCGGGATCCGGGAGGTGGCCTGCGCGGCGGCTCCGAGCACCGCCCAGGCGTAGGGCGCGTGGCCCTGCTCGTCCAGCCAGGGGAAGTAGTGGTCCGAGATCACCGAGAAGTCGAACCCGGCCTGCTCGGCGCGCACCACGTCCGCGACCAGGTCACGGGGGGCTCGCTGCTCGGTCATCATCGTGTATCCGATCTGCACCATGAGGGACGCCTGCCCCCGATCGCCTCCGCCCTCACGCCGGACGGCCGCGCGCCACCCGCCTGCACCAGCGCCGGGCCCGGGCGGCAGCAGCGGCGGCCCGCGACGCAGGGCTCCCGGGCCCGCCGAACTGCGGTCCCGGGCGGCGCGGATATCCTGGAACCGTGCGGCTGCGTGAGCGCGCGGGAATCGTCACCGAGCCTCCGGGCGTGTCCCGTGCACAGCCCGACCCCGGCCCGACTTCGGCCTCTCCCGGCGACGTGCGACGGTGCGTGACGGGAGCAAGGTGATGATCCTTCCGGTCGAGATCAAGGTCAATGTCGACGGCGACGTCCAGGAGGCCCTGGCGGCCCTGGGTGAACCCCGGGGTGGTACGCGGAAGCGACTCATCTGGTTCGCCGAGGACCGCGACGGCGTCGCCGACGGACGACTGCCCCTGCTGGACGGCGGGGTGATCGTGCGCCTCCGGAGCGGCGACACACCGGACGAGCTGACCGTCAAGCTGCGCCCGTGCACCGGGGAACAGCTGGTCGGGCCGTTCACCCGCCCGTTCGAGGAGGAGTCGTTCGAGTACCGGATCGAGGAGGACCTGGCGGGGAATCGCCGGACGCTCGCGGCGTCCGCGACGGGCACGCACCCGCAGGCGGCGCTGCTGGACGCGGTGGCGCCCGGGGCGGACACCGCCGCACCGCTCGGCGTCCGGCAGCGGGAGTTCCTCCGCGGGTGCGCACCCGAGGTGCGGATCGACGGACTCGTCGTACTGGGCCCGATCGCCTCCACCAAGGCCGAGGACGTGCCGCTCGACGACCTGGAGGCCGACCTGGAGCGGTGGGCGGTCGGCGGTCTGGACTTCCTCGAAGTCTCGATCCGGGTCAAGCCCGAGGAGGACGAGGAACCCGACGCGTTCGCGGAACGGGTCGCGCGCAAGCAGCGGAAGCTCGAATCGGCCGTACGGGACCGGGGGGTCCTGCTCTCAGGGAACCCCGGGAGCAAGACCCGGCGGGTCCTCACCGCCCTGGTGCCCGCCCGTCCGTGAGAGGACCCCGGCCGGCCCGTGCCCGGCCGTCGCGGCCCCGGAGGCCGGGCACCGGCTACGCCCCGTCGAGGGGGAGCAGTTCGCCGCTGCGGGCGACCCGCCCGTACCAGTGGGCGCTGGACTTCGGGGTCCTGGCCAGGGTCCGGGGGTCGACGTGGACCAGCCCGAAGCGCTTCTCGTACCCGTACGCCCACTCGAAGTTGTCCAGCAGGGACCACAGGAAGTAGCCGCGCACGTCCGCGCCGTCGGTGACGGCCCGGTGCACCGCCGCCAGGTGGGCGCGCACGTAGGCGGCGCGGTGGGGATCGTCGACCGCGCCGTCCGCGCCGACCTCGTCCTCGTAGGCCGCGCCGTTCTCGGTGACCGCGATCGGCAGCCCCGGGTACCGCCGGGCCAGCCCGGTCAGCAGCTCGTGCAGGCCGGACGGGTCGACCGCCCAGTCCATCGCGGTGACGTCGCCCGGTGCCCGGTGGAAGCCCACCCGGTCCGCGCCCGGCCAGGGGGAGACCTGGCCGCCGCCGTGGCCGTCCTGGCGCGCGGGTTCCGTCCCCTCGGTGGTCGCGGAGACCACGGTGGGCGTGTAGTAGTTGACGCCCAGCCAGTCCAGCGGCTGGTGGACCGTCGCCGGGTCGCCGGTCCGGACGAAGGACCAGTCGGTGAGACCGGCGGTGTCGTCCAGCAGGTCCTTGGGGTACGCACCCTCCAGCATCGGCCCGAGGAAGACGCGGTTGCCGACGGCGTCGATCCGGCGTGCCGCGTCCCGGTCCGGCGCGGACGGGGTGAGCGGGCGCACCGCGTGCAGATTGAGCGCCACCGACAGCAGGGCCCCGGCCGGCAGAGCGGCGCGCAGGGCCTGGACGGCCAGGCCGTGGCCCAGGTTGAGGTGGTGGGCGGCGCGCAGGGCGGCCACCGGGTCGGTGCGGCCGGGAGCGTGGACGCCGGAGCCGTACCCCAGGAAGGCGCTGCACCAGGGCTCGTTGAGGGTCGTCCACCGGTGGACCCGGTCGCCGACGGCCTCGCCGACCAGCGCGGCGTACTCGGCGAACCGCTCGGCGGTGGCGCGCTCCGGCCAGCCGCCGGCCGCCTCCAACTCCTCCGGCAGGTCCCAGTGGTAGAGCGTGGCGACCGGTGTGATCCCGGCGGTGAGCAGTTCGTCGGCGAGGCGGCGGTAGAAGTCCAGACCGCGCTGTGAGGCGGGGCCGCGCCCGGTGGGTCGGACGCGCGACCAGGAGACCGAGAACCGGTAGGCGGTGAGACCGAGCTCGGCCATCAGCCGGACGTCGTCGCGGTAGCGGTGGTAGTGGTCGGTCGCGACGTCGCCGGTCTGGCCCCGGTGGACCCTGCCGGGGACGCGGCAGAAGGTGTCCCAGATCGACGGGGTGCGGCCGTCCTCGGCGGCGGCGCCCTCCACCTGGTAGGCGGAGGTGGCCGCGCCCCAGAGGAAGCCGGCCGGGAACCGGGGGACGGCGGCGGGCGGGTGGGGGTCGGACGGGTGGGGATCTGCCATGGAGGGTGCTCCCATCGGTGAGAACGGCGTGAGCGGGCGCGAGTGGGACGGCTGAGCGGTGCGGCCCCACGATGTGTCTGCCCGGCAGGGCGAGGACGAACAGCGGGGGCACCGTCGAGATCGGCGCGCCGGCCGCCACGCCTGCCCGCCTGTCGGCCCGAGCTGCCGAACGGGTGAAGGGTGGGCGCCGGAGCGTTTCGCCCACGAAGTGATGTCGTGGTGATGTGTAACTTCCGGTGCTGACAGAGCCGTTCCGCGCTCCCGCGCCGACCCTGGTCTCTGACCATCACCCGGAGGCATCGCTCCATGCGTTCTCGAACCCTTGCCGCCCTCTCCATGGCCGCAGCCCTGCTGGTGACGGGTACGGCCGCCACCCAGAGCGCCGCCGCCGCGGTGGCCTCCGTGGAGGCGGAGCCCGCGGACTGTCCGAGGGAGCAGTACCGGCCCACCGACGACGACAAGAAGAAGTTCTACTGCGGGTTCAAGGAGTTGGGCCCCCGGACCCTGCCGGCCGGACCGGTCGGCAAGTTGCTCAACGGCTACTACCGCTTCGGCGGGCTGACGCCCCAGCAGTTCCTCTCCTGGTACCGCGACGGCCTGGACTGGAAGTACCCGGCGGCGGACGGGTTCCGCGAGGTCAACGGCACGGTCGACCAGGCCGTGGCGACGGTGCCGAAGGACACGAAGCTCGACCGCTTCGGATCCGCCGGCGGGCGCTACCTGTCCACGGCCGGCACCGCGTACTCCGCGCGGGCGATCCCGCCGGACAGCCTCAACCCGATCCCGGACGCGCAGGGCGTGCCCCAGGACAGCTACCACTGCTACGTGGTGGTGAAGGAGTTCAAGGTCCTTCAGGGGCACATCGCGGCCGCCTTCGCCCAGCCCGGCGGCGGTGTCCAGCAGTGGCTGAAGGAGGACGCCGCCCTGAAGCCCGCGGAGCTGGGCACGGACCCGTACTACGTGTCCTCCCTCCTCAAGTACGGCTTCCTGGACGAGAAGCCCGCCACCACCTGCACGGGCTGACGGATGCCGGTCCGGGGCCCCCGGCGCGGTCCTCGCCGGCCGGGGGCCCCGGTCGCGGGATCACTCCCCGGCGGCCGGCCGGCGCAGACGGCCGTCCCGGGAGGCCGTCCGGCAGGTGAGTGCCACACCGGCGGCGGAGGTCGCGGTGGCGCCGTGCTCCTTGCACCTGCGGTGCGGCTCGTTGCAGCTGCCCTTCCTCTTCCGTGGGGCGGGGCGTCGGGGAAGCCGCCGGGGGCTCTGTGGCGGGGGCCGTCGCGGGGGTCGTCGGCGGAGCGGGTACGGCCGGGGTCACGGCGACGGCCGCGGCGGTCCCCGGAGGTGAGACCGGTGTGTCGAGGACGTCGCACGCCGTCGCGGACGCGCCGAGCAGGACGGCCGCCACGGCCGGCGCGGCCGCTCTCCCGGCCGCGCGGGAGTTGATCATGGGGCTGGGCATCGGGCCGGTCCAGGGACCGCCAGCCGGGGGTCACCGGTCCGGTCGGGCCCCCGGCGGCCATCGGGATCCCGATACCGGACATCGGATCCGCCATTGGTCCCGCGCGCGCCGCCGCCCTACTGTCGATCTCGTCACCGCGCTGACGGCCCGTCGCCGCACGGGCGGTCCGGGCCCGGCGCGTCGGGAACCGCGGAGCGTCGCCCCGTCCCACCCGGGTCCGCTCCCCCCTGAACCCCTTCCCTCTGAACCCCTTCGGAGCAACCCGATGTCGAAGATCCTCTTCGTGATGACCGGCGCCGACCACTGGACGCTGGCCGACGGCACCAAGCACCCCACCGGCTACTGGGCGGAGGAGGCCGCCGCCCCGTACGAGGCGTTCCGGGCGGCGGGCCACGAGGTGACCGTCGCCACCCCGGGCGGGGTCGTCCCGACGGTGGACCGGGGCAGCCTGGCCCCCGAGGTCAACGGTGGCCAGGAGGGCGCCGACCACGTCGCCGCGACCCTCGCCGCGTTCACCGGGCTGCAGCGTCCGGTCCGGCTGGAGGACGTGCGCGCGGACGACTACGACGCCGTGTTCTACCCGGGTGGCCACGGGCCGATGGAGGACCTCGCGGTCGACCGGGTCTCCGGCCGGCTGCTTGCCGACGCCCTCGCCTCGGGCAAGCCGCTGGGCGTGGTCTGCCACGGCCCGGCCGCCCTGCTGGCCGCCACGACGGCGGGTGGCGCCAACGCCTTCGCCGGTTACCGGGTCGCCGCGTTCACCAACGCGGAGGAGACCCAGGCCGGTTTCGCCGACCGGGCGAAGTGGCTGCTCCAGGACCGCCTCACCGAGGCCGGCGTCCTGGTCCAGGAGGGCGAGCCGTGGGCCCCGCACGTGGTCGTCGACCGCAACCTGGTCACCGGCCAGAACCCCGCCTCCGCCGCTCCGCTCGCCGCCGAACTGATCGAGCGGCTGGTCTGACCGCCGAGGGCGGACCGGTCGCGGAGCGGCCGGGGCCCGTCACCACGGGCCGGGCCGGTCTCCCCTCGCGGAGCCGGCCAGGGCCCGGCCCAGGAGCAGGGTGCTGCCGGTGAAGGTGTGGGTCGTGCCGCCCGTGCGCAGATCCGCCCCGGCCGGGGGGACTTCGGTGAAGCCGGTGCTCCACTGGCCGCCGAGCCGCTCCCGGATCAGTTCCAGGACCGGTCCGGAGACGGACAGGACCGCGAGGGGGTCCGAGGTCCGGCTGTGGTCGGCCTCGACGAGCTGCGCCCTCATGGCCTCCGCCCCGGGCGCCCGGGCCGGTGCCGGACCGGAGAAGACGGTGACGCCGACGAGGTGGGGCCACGGTTCGGTCAGCGTGAGCTGCATGCGGTCCAGGCCGGACGCCAGCCCCGCGATGACGAGTCCGGCCGCTGCGACGGGGTCGGCCGTGGCGGCGAGGGTGACCAGAAGATCCGCCCCGAACGACGAACGCGGCTGTTCCACGCTCCCCTCGATGGAGGCGGCGTCGATGATGTCGAGCAACAGCTCCCGGACCGTCCTCTCCGCGCGGGCGAAGTCGGTTCGGCTTTCGCCGCTCGGCCGGTACATCTTCAGTTCGACGGCGAGACCCAGCGGCGTGAGGTCCGGTGCCCCGCCGGCCCGCGGGGCGCTCACGGCCGTCGGGGGCAGCCACCGCGCGGCCCGGAGCCTGTTCTCGGGGACGGTCCACCAGAGGCGGGCGCTCTGGTCCCAGTGGGCCCCGACCTCCTTCTTGGCCTCGTCCTTCTCGTCGAAGGGGACCGACAGGTAGAGCCGGCCGCGGACCTCGGTGCCGGGGACCTTGGTCCGCACGCGGTCGGCGACGGACGAGATGCTGCTGATCAGGCGGACGACCCGGTCGTACCCGGGGTTGCCCCGGTAGTCGACGGTATCCGTCTGCAGGGCGGTCCGCAGGTCGTTGGCGAGCCGGTTGCTCAGGGCGTCCAGCGCCTCGTGGTCGCCCCTGCGCCGCTGGATGCCGACGACCGCGTCGACGACGGCCGCGAGGTCGTCGAAGTACCGGCCGAGGACGAGGAAGCCGGTCAGCGACGGCGCGAGCCGGAGCGTGACGTCCGGGTCGCCGGATCCCGGCGCCGCGACGGTCAGACCGACCAGGCTCTCGCGTTCGGCCTCCAGCCAGGCGCGGGCCTGCTCGGATCCGGTGAAGCGCGGGGACGGTGCGGCGGTCCGGCCGTCGAGGTGCGTGGCGGCGGCGCCCGCGGTGGTCCGGTAGTACGCCAGCAGGCGGGCGAGGGCGTCGTCGCGGTCGTCGGCGCCGGCGTGGGCCTCGCCCTGCTGGAGGGAGTAGAGCCGGATCAGGTCGTGGAAGCGCCAGCGGCCCCAGCCCGCACCCGGCTGGACCAGCTGGACCTCGGCGAGGTCTGCCACGAGCCGGTCCGCCGTGCGTTCGCCGGTGTCGGCGAGGCGGGCGACGGCCGTGGTGGACAGTTCGGGGCCCGGATGCACGGAGAGGAGCCGGAAGAGCCGGGCCTGAGGATCGGACAGCTCCGTGTAGGACTGGTCGAAGGCCGCCCTGACGGTCTCGAACCCGGCGAGGCCGAGCCGCTGGTCGGAGAGGTCCGCGGCCAGGGAGCGCAGCGAGCGGGAGGGCGTCGCGGCCAGGATCCTCGCGCAGGCGGACAGTGCGAGCGGGAGGCCGCCGCAGAGCCGGGCGAGATCCAGGGCCGGGCCGGTCTCGGACTGGACACGGGTGTCGGCGGGTCCGTGGGCGTTCCGGATCCTGGCGTGGAGCAGCGCGACCGATGCCGTGGGGGACAGGGGGCCCAGGTCGTGGCGGCGGGCGTCGATCACCAGCGAGCGGCGGGACGTCACGAGGACGGCGTGCGAGCCGTCGGCCGGCAGGAGCGGTTCGACCTGCCGGGATCCGGTCGCGTTGTCGAGCACCAGCAGGAGAGGTCCACGCCCGTCGGCGAGGAGGTTCAGCAGGCTCCGGTAGAGGCGGGTGCGCTCCGGTAGTCCGGCGGGGATGTGGCGGGCCGACACGCCGAGTGCCCGGAGCAGTGTGTCCAACGCCTGCTCCGGGGTCGTCCCGGGACCGGTCCGGTTGCCGCCGAGGTCGAGGTGGAGCACCCCGCCGGGAAACCACCCGCGGTCCCGGACGGTGCCGGCGGCCTGGAGGACCAGCTCGGACTTGCCCACGCCGGGGAGCCCCGCGACCAGGGCGACCCGCCGGGCGGGAAGGTCGCCGGGGGGCGGCGGTGTCAGGAGGTCGAGCAGGTGGGTGAGTTCCTTGTCCCGGCCGACGAAGACGGGGGACCTGTGGGGGAGCGCGGAGAGGAGCGGCGAGTCGGCCGGAGGGAGGCGGACGGTGGCCGCGAGGTCCTCGACCGTCGACGGCCCGGAGGGTTCGTCCGGGCCGGTGTGCTCGTCGGGCGGTGCCGTCCGGTGGTCGCGGAACGCCGCGACGGCGGCCAGCTCCGCGTCGATGTCGTACCCGGCGAGCGTGTCGGGGAGGCGCGGAAGCCGCTGTGCCAGGTGTTCGATCCGGGCCGCCTGCGACGGGGTCGGAGTCCCACGGGTCGCACCCCACCGTGCGTGGAGCTCGTCGAGGATCTCCTCGTCGGTGAGTTCCTCCAGGGTGACGACGGTGGCGTCCGGGTGGTGCCAGCGGCCGATCGCGTCGGTCGTGACGAGGACGCAGCCCCGTCCGGTGGAGGGGACGAGGAGCGGGAGGGGGGAGACGCCGGAATCCGGGTCCGGTCGCGTCCATGCGGACTCGGGGACGCCGTCCAGGACGAGCAGCCAGTCCCGGTGCCGGCCCAGGGCCTCCCACAGGGTGCCGAGCCTCCGGTCGGACGGTTCGTCGGAGAGGGCCGCCCACAGCTGCTCGCGGCCCTGCTCGGCGGTGTCGCTCCTCACCGCGTCGATCCAGTGGGTGAACGAGTGGCGGTCCCCGTGGCGCCGGACGTACTCCTGGGCGAGCCGGCGCCGACCGGTGCCCCGGCGGCCGACGACGACGACCAGCGCGGGCCGGTCCGGGGCGGACGCCGGCCGTACGGCTTCTCCTGCCCCGGCGGTGCCGAAGGCCCGTGCGACGGCGGCGAGCGGGGACGTGCGTCCGATCATGGTCGGCGGGTCGGGCGGGGTCACCACCGGGCGTACGGGGTTCAGCCGGTCCCGGCGGAGCAGAAGGGACGCCTCGCGGCGCGGCGCCTGGATCGCCCCGTCGCGCGGGGTGCGCTGCAGGGCGGTGGCCAACGTCCGCGCCAGGGCGACGTGCTGGCCGCCGGCGCCGGCGAGCACCGCCACGGCGACCTCGGCGAACGGCAGGCTCCGTGCGGGCAGTCGCAGGCCGGTGCCGTCCGGCTCCCCGGCCGCGGCGAGGGCCCGGAAGTCGAGGACACCGCCGAAGGTGGCGGCGATCCGCCCCGACACCTTGGCGACCACCTGTTCCAGGATCCGCACCGACTCGCCCCGGGTCAGCTCGGTCAGCAGCAGGTCACGCACCCCGGCCCGGAAGTCGTAGACCTGGTCGTCCGGCTCCGCCTCCCGGTCGATCACACCGTCGTACGGTTCGATCAGCCCGGAGACGAAGATCTCCGCGAGGTCCGTCTGCCCGGACTCCGGCACGGCGGCCCGCTGGACCAGCCGCATCACCGGGAGGCTCAGCGGCGCCGCCGCCAGGTGGCAGGCCAGCCGGTAGGCGGTGGGCGAGCCGCCGGCACGGAACCGGGCGACCCGCTCGGCCGCCGTGACCTCCTCGTCGCGGGCCCGGACCGGCCGCCGTGGCCGGGGCACGCCACCGAGCGGTGCGGCGAGCATCGGTGTCCAGCCGGAGCTCCGGCCCGCGGTGAGTTCGGCCCAGGGGGCGAGCCAGTCGGCGTCGACCTCCAGCACGGGCAGCCACCGGACGCCGGCCCGGGCGGTCGCCCCGCCCGCCCCGCGCGGGATCCCCGGCAGGGCGGCGTCCGAACGGAACACCGGGACGGGCCGGCCCGCGACGGAGGCGCGGGCCTCGACAGGGGCGGTGCGCAGCGCCGTCCGGTGCCACAGCCTCCGGGGCAGTACCTGGAGGACGGCGACCGGCCGGCCGGCGCTCGTCCGTGCCAGGAAGGCCGGGAGCCCGTCCCCGTACCAGGCCGGTCCGACGCCGTCGGTGAGGACGAACAGGATGCGGCGGTCGGTGGGATCCCTGAGCGGGCGGGACCAGTTCCGCGCCGGAGCAGGCGCGGTCCGGCCGGGCCCGGGGCGGCGCCGGCGGAACGGGGTCAGGACGGGGTCCGGCCGGTTCGTGTCCAGCGCCCAGCACCGGACGTCCGCGAAGGCGCCGTGGCGTTCCAGCAGGGTGCCCAACTCGCGGGCCAGACCGTGCCAGACGGCCATGGTGGCGCCGGTGTCGACCAGCAGGTCGACGGAGAAGTACGGCCGCTGCGCCGCCGTCCAGACCGGCAGGAGGACACCCGTCTCGGCGGTCACCTCGGCGGTGGCCTCCTCGTCGAGGACCGCCCGGCCGGTTCCGTCGACCGGGCGGCGCAGCGGGCGCAGGGCCCGGGCCAGGGCGAGCCCCCCGGAGAGTGCGGCGGGCTGCGGCACCCGGACGACGTGGCCGCCGCCGGTGCCGGGCGTGCCCGCCGCGCCGGCGCTGCCGAGCGGGTGCAGCGCGGCGGTGGGGCCGGAACGCGGGTCCGGACGGTCCGGGGGCCCGGCCGGCGGGTCGGCCGGTCGCCCCGTCGACGGCTCGCCGGCCGGGGGCTCCGGTCGGACGGGCGCCGGCGGGTCGGGCCTCGGCGCCGGCTCGGCGCCTGCGGCGAGCGGATCGAGACCGGCGAGCCGGGAGATCCAGAGGACGTCCGCCAGGTCCTGCGGGAGCGGGTCGCCTTCCTGCGAGCGGAGCAGGTGGGCAAGGGCGTCCCGGAGTCCCCGGGGTGGCGGCGAGAGCTCGCTCACGCAGGCTCAGCTCTCGTTGAGCGGGCGCAGCAGGACGTTGCGGAGCACGTCCTGACCCGGTTCGCCGTCCCAGAGGCCGCGTTCGGCCATCAGCAGGGCGTTGAGCAGTTGGTCGTTGGCCAACTCGGCGTTGTCCTCGCGCTGTCGGCGCAGGAACTCGGCGATCAGCTCGGTGCGGGCGGCCGTGGCCGCTGCGTCCTCGCCGAGGTGGGCGGCGACCATCGCGGCGAGCCGGTCCGCGCTGGGGGGCTGGATCTCCAGCCGGACGCAGCGGCGGAGCAGCGCGGTCGGGAAGTCCCGTTCGCCGTTGCTGGTGAGGACGACCAGCGGGAACTCCGCGCACCGCACCAGGCCGCCGTCGACGACGGCGGTCCTGCCCGGGTCGGCCGTCGCGACCTCCTGCGGGCCGGGTCCGAGTCGGAGCAGTTCCGGGATCTCGAACTCGCCCTCCTCGAAGACGTTCAGCAGGTCGTTGGGCAGGTCGATGTCGCTCTTGTCGATCTCGTCGATCAGCAGGACGCGGGGGACGCGCCAGGGCAGCAGGGCGGTGCCGAGCGGGCCGAGCCGCAGGAACTGGCCGATGGCGGGCGCCGGCCGGCCGTCCTCCCCGGGGGCGGACCGCCCGTCCGCGCGGATGCCGCCCGTGCGGATGCCGGCCTCGTGGAGCCGTCCGATCGCGTCGTAGGCGTACTGCCCGTCGCGCAGGGTGGACCGGCTGCTGATCGGCCAGCGCAGGACCGGGCCGAGGCCCAGTTCGTGGGCGACCGCGTAGGCGAGGGTCGACTTCCCGACGCCGGGCCTGCCGGTGATCAGCAGCGGCCTGCGCAGGTGCAGTGCCAGGTTGACCAGCTGCACCTCCCGGTCGTCCGCCCGGTAGGCCGCCGCCTGCCGCACCCGGCCGAGCCGTCGGGCCGTCATGCCGGCCGGGCCGTCCTCGGGCGGCAGCGGCAGGCGGTCGCGTTCGGCGGCGGGGTCGCCGAACGCGCGCCAGGCCGGCGCCGGGGGGAGCCCGGCGATCCCGTCGTGGGGTGAGCCGGTGCCCTGGTAGATCCACCAGTCCTCGGACATTCCTCGTGCCTCGCTGCTTGTCGGGTCGGGTTCGTCGGGTCCGGATCGCCTGGCCGGGTTCGTCTGACCGGTCATCACACCATCCCGGGGTAGAGGCTGTCCTGTTCGGGATCCACGCAGTCCGGGTCGTCCCAGAGCAGGGTGACGGCGTCGTGCGGGTCCGCCTCGGCGGCCCGGGTCCGCCTGCGGTAGCGGTGGACGGTGTCCGGTAGTTCGGCGAGGGGCCCGGGGCCGTGTTCGCGGAGGGCCTTGACCAGGGCGGCCGGGTCGCCGGCGACCCGGCGCCAGAGCAGCACGGGCATGCCGTCGAGGTAGATCGCGTCGTCCACCGCGCGTCGCACCTCCGGGTCCAGCTCCTCGTAGGGGGTGTCGAGTCCCATGCAGGAGAGTTCCGGCCGGCGGGAGAGCCAGTCGGGCAGTTCGCCGGCCTGGGCGGCGTCGAGCGGGGGCCAGCCGATCAGGTCCAGGCCGTCGGCGTCGGTGGCGCGCGTGTTCAGGTGACTCCACCGCGTGCGCCAGGGGCCGACGTCGAGCCAGGAGTCGGCGTACCGCTCCAGCGAGCGCACCACGACCGGGTGGTTGCGCCCGAGCGGGCGCCGGGTCGCCCCCGGGGACCAGAGTTCGGCGGAGTGCCCGAGGAGGGAACGCGGCAGCAGGAACTCGATCCTGACGGCGCTGCCCGCGGCGAGGCGCAGTTCGCGGGCCAGCGCCGGCCAGGAGGTCAGCCGGGCGCTGCCCGCCTCGACCAGTTCGTTCCTGGTGACCGTCTGGGTGGCGCCGAGGTCACCGATCCGCCGGAACGGCCCTCCGGCCACCGGTTGCCGGTAGTACGAGGCGAAGAGGCGGTACCGGCCGTTGTCGATGTGCTCCGGCGTCTCCTCGTCCAGCCGGATCTGGACGATCAGGCGGTCCGGCTCGTCGGGTCCGGCGGCGTGCCGCGGTCCGCCGAGCCGGTCGAGGAGTCCCCGGAGGGCGGTGAGCCCGCCGGACCCCGCGACCGCCGGGTCGGAGCCGAGCGCGCGCAGGAACTCCAGGAAGGGGCCGACGTCGGGTGCGGCGGGGCCGCGCCGGTTGACCAGCCGCACCAGGATCTCGGGCAGGGTCTCCCGCCCGGTGAGGAGGGTGAGGCCGGTGGTGTCGCGGGGCAGGTGGTCGTGCAGGCCCGGCAGCGCGGGCAACCGGCGCAGCTCCCCGATCACGGCCGGCATGGCGTCCGCGGGAAGCGGCGAGTCCGGGGCGAGCACGAGGGTGGTCAGCTCCAGCCAGGGCAGCGCGCCGTCCTGGGGTGCCATGCCGCGCAGCGCGTCGCCCACGGACTCCAGCGCCGCCGCCCGGTCGCGGGACGTGCCGATCGCGTGGA
Organism: Streptomyces sp. BE20; assembly: GCF_036322525.1. NCBI lineage: Bacteria > Bacillati > Actinomycetota > Actinomycetes > Kitasatosporales > Streptomycetaceae > Streptomyces > Streptomyces sp. BE20. The sequence goes on from NZ_JAQYWW010001005.1 coordinate 41,728, forward strand.
GCAGGTGGCGGACGTGGCTGCGGGCCTGGTTCGTCTCGCAGACCTCGGTGTGGATGCCCCGGGACTTGGCCGAGCGGCCCATCCTGTCGAGGACGTCCTGCCGGAACGAGAGGCGGGCCATCCGGTCGACGCTCAGGAGGATGTCGACCAGCAGCTCCTCCGCCTCCACGGACCACGGCGTCCCCGGGGCGGGTTCCTCCGGGAGGACCGGCCAGGTGCCGGCGGGCACGGCGCCGCCGGACGCGGCGCCGACCGGGGTGCCGGCCGGCCCGGGGGTTCCGCCGGCGGATCCGGCGCACGCGGTCAGGTCCCCGCGCGGTGCTCCACTCATCGGGCTACCTGCTCTCCCAGCCCCCGGTGGCCCGCCCGACCAGCAGGCGGAGCTCTTCGAGTGCCCGGTCGAACGGGGCGAGTTCCTCCATGGCGGTGTACAGCGCCCGCAGCGCCGCCCGTTCGTCGCGGTGGTGCCGGCATCGGTGCACGATGCGGGCGAGGTGGTCCCGGCGGGAACTCCGCTCGTCCGCCTCGAAGGAGTGCGGCAGCCCCAGGTGCTCGCCCATCCTGTCCAGCAGGTCGAAGCGGCCGTCGGAGCGTCCCGTGATCGGAAAGGCCATCAGGGCCGTGACCAGGTCGGCGTCGCCGGGCTCGGCTCCGACCGGGCGGTTCCCGGGCGCCGGGAGGTCGCTCCCCGGGCCGAGCAGGGCGGCCAGGGCGCTCACCGGGGTGAACCAGCCGCCCTGGTCCTCCTTGTAGGACCGGCTGCCCTTGAGCACTCCGTGGACCAGCCCGTCCGGACCGACCAGCATGCTTCCGCTGTGGCCGTCCCGTACGCCGTCGCCCTGCACCCGGACGAACGCCCCGGATGGGCCGACGACGCGCAGCACCAGGGTGTCGGGCGCGGCCCCCGGCGTGGGGGTGTGGGTGGAGAACCCGAGGGCCGTCAGCTCCGTCCCCGGCCCGGCCCCGGTGTCCGCCAGCGGGGCCACCGGGTGGCCGGTCAGGGAGGGGACGGCGAGCACCGCGAGATCGGGGTACGGGTAGAACGGCGTGCCGTCCCCGGAGGCCGGGTCGACGCGGGTGTCCTCCGTGGTGACCGGGTACTCCCCGGACGCGTGCCGGACGGCCACCGGGCCGGTCGTGGAGCCCGGGCGGCCGTTCCCGCGGAGGACGTGCGCGGCGGTGACGGCCAGGCCGGGGGCCACGAGGAAGCCGCTGCCGCGGAAGCCTCCGGCGACGGTGATCATCACGGCGCAGTCGCGCAGGGTCGCGGACGGTACGGGACCGAGTGGTGCTCCGGTCACTCGGCGTCGGCCCCGGCGGGGAGCTCCGGGGGGAGTCCGGCCCCCGTGCCGGGGGCGCTCCCGGCCGGCGCGTTGCCCTGCTCCTCCCGACGGCGTGCGGCGAGGTCCCAGGACAGCCGGACCGTCAGTCCGGCCTCGCTGCCCGCCTCGGCGATGACGCCGAGGAGTTGACCGGACTTGACCGCCAGCTTGAGACCGAACTCCACCTCGAACGCGTCCGGCGAGCCGGCCGCACCCTGGGTGATGCTCTCGGCCGCCCAGCGGCCCACCCCCTGAACGGTGCTCCGCACCTGATCCAAAGTCAGGGCGACCGCGCTTCCCAGCTGCGCCGCCCGTCGGCCGTCCCGGAGGCCGGCGTCGCCGAAGTCGGGTCCGTCGGCCGATGTGCCGTCCGGCTGCTGGAAGCTCAGCTCGCCGATCACCTCGGCCCGGACGGTCGAGCCGTCCCCGAGATCGATCGTCACCGTTTCGGTCACTGGTCCCCTCCGAAGATCCGTCCGACGAATCATCAGAATACTCGGCGCCCCGGCGGGGCCGGGCGGCTTCGTCCGGACCGGGGAGCGGGTGGGCCGGGGCGGGCCTCAGGCGTCCGTGGGGAGGGGCTGGGCCGGGTGGCGGGGCGCCGCGGTGCGGGGCTGGGCGGGGAGCGGGAGGCCGAGGGCGGTGGTGGCGTCGGCGGGCAGGGTCAGGGCGGCCGTGACCTCCGGCGGCAGGTCGCGCAGGCGGAGCAGTCCGGCGGAGAGACGGGCGGCGGCGCGGTGCCAGTCGCCGGCCCGCTGGAGCAGGGCGTGGCCGCTGCCGAGGACGGTGTAGCCGCAGACCCGGGCCCCGGCGGCGCGGCTGCGGGCGGCGAAGGCGAGCGTGTCGGCGGGGGAGGTGACCCGGTCGCGGTCGCCGTGCAGCATCAGGACGTCGCGGCCGGCGAGCTGCTCGCAGGGGTCCTCGGCGGGGCACCAGGGGGCGAGGGCGACGATGCCGCTGACCTGGGGGTGACCGCCGGTGCGCAGGGCGGCGCGGCCGCCCATCGAGTGGCCGATCAGGACGGTGGGGACCTTGCCCAGCTCCTCGGCGAGGTCGTCGAGGGCGGCGCGGGTGTCGCGGGCGGCGTCGGCGCGCTCGCCGTTCCAGCCCCGGTGGCGGTAACGGACGGTGCCGATCGCCACGCCCGCGCCGGCCGTCTCGCGGCGCAGCGCGCGGACGAAGCCGGCCATCCGCAGGCCGGGCGGGTTGATCCGGCCGGGCCGGGAGAGATTGTGTTCCTCGCCGCCGTGCAGCACCAGCACCGCGGCGCCCGGCTGCTCGGGCCGCTCCTGCCAGACCAGCGCCCGGTGTCCGCCCGTACCGTTGCCGCCCACCCTGTACCGCTTTCGCCGTCCGTTTCGTGGACCGCAACTGTACGCGCCGGGTGAGGCCGTCGGGTTCACCCGGGAGGCTCAGCGCCGGTGCCGGGCGCGCGCGGGCGGCCGGTGGAGCTGCTATCCACGAAAGGTGGGGGTGTTCCGCGCGCCGCTCAGGGCGCAGCGTCGCCGAGTGGAGGACTTCGTGGCTCAGCAGCTCGCACTATCTGTCGACTTCGGATCGGGATTCACCGAAGCCTGGTCGAAAGTCGCCAAGTTTATTCCGCAGTTCATCGCCTTTCTGGCGATCCTGGTCATCGGCTGGTTCGTGGCCAAGGCCATCGCGAAACTGCTGGACCGGGGGCTGCGCCGGATCGGGTCGGAGAAGGTGGCGGAGCGCGGCGGGATCGCCCGGTACCTGAGCGGCTCCAAGTACGACATGACCGGGATCGTCTGCAAGATCGTCTACTACGCGATCCTGCTCATGGCGCTCCAGCTCGCCTTCGGCGTCTTCGGCCCCAACCCGATCAGCGTGATGATCAACGGCATCGTCGGCTGGCTGCCCAAGGGCATCGTGGCCGTGGTCATCGTGGTGGTGGCGATGGCCATCGCCAACGCCGTCCGCGACATCGTCCGCAACGCGCTCGCCGGCGCCGCCTACGGGCGGACGGTGGCCACCGTCGCCTGGGCCTTCATCGTCGCCCTCGGTGTGATCGCGGCGCTCGGCCAGGCGGGCATCGCCACCGCCATCACCGGTCCGCTGCTGATCGCGGTGCTCGCCTCGGTCGCCGGGATCCTGGTGGTCGGCGTGGGCGGCGGTCTGATCATTCCGATGCGCCAGCGCTGGGAGCGGTGGCTGGACGGTGCCGAGAAGGAGACCGCCAAGCTGCGCGGCAACGCGTACCGGGCGGGCCGGGAGGACGCGCTGGCCAACCAGCCGGCCCGCCCGGCCACCCCGGCCGGACCGCCGGCTCCGGGCATCGACCCGGGCCGGCCGGGCGGGCAGTCGGGCTGAGCGCCGGTCCGCCGGGCCCGGTCGCCGCGCGGTGACCGGGCCCGGCGGGCGGGTCACCGCGCGTGCCGGACTCAGGCGGGCAGCAGACCCTGCTCCCGGACCAGCCAGCAGATCGCGGTCAGCCGGTACACGGCGAAGTCGTACCCGACCGGTTCGCGCCAGCCGATCTCGGTGAGCGCGTCGAGGAAGCCCAGCGCGTAGTCCGACAGCTCCTCGCGGTCGAGGGGCCGGGGCGAAAGCTCCGGCCCCTGCGCATACAGCAGCTCGCGCAGCTCGGCGGTGTGCTGGTCGACCGCCGCCACGAAGCCCGGCTCGAAGGCGAACTCGGCGAGCCGGGGGGTGAAGGCGGCGACGATCCCGGGCAGCGGACAGCCGGCCGGCCGGTGGGAGGGGTCGGACGAGTCGTCGGGGGAACCCCGGTGGGATCCGTCGGGCGTGGCGAACATCCGTCCACGGTAGGCGAGCGGGGCGGCGGGAACGGTCCCTCGTTGCGGTTCCGTGTTGAGACCTTGGCCACCCCGCGGCCCGGCCGTCCGAGCCCGTCGGGGGCCCCGGCCCGGTCACCGCGGCCGCCGGCGCCCGGTCCCCGGGCCGGACTCCCGCCGTCCCGGTCCCGGCGCCGCTCCGGTCGTCGGCCGTTCACCGGCCCGACCGCCGCCGGAATCGGTGAAACGGGTATGAGCACGGGGTGGTCTGTACAAGAATGGCCGGTATGGATCTTCGAATCTTCACCGAACCCCAGCAGGGCGCCGACTACGACACCCTGCTCCGGGTGGCCCGGACCGCCGAGGAGCTGGGTGCCTTCAGCGCCTTCTTCCGCTCCGACCACTACCTGAAGATGGGCGACGTCAGCGGCCTGCCCGGCCCGACCGACGCCTGGATCACCCTGGCCGGCCTGGCCCGGGACACCAGCACCATCCGCCTCGGCACCCTGATGACCGCCGCCACCTTCCGGCTGCCCGGCGTGCTCGCCATCCAGGTCGCCCAGGTCGACGCGATGAGCGGCGGCCGGGTCGAGTTCGGCCTCGGCGCCGGCTGGTACGAGGAGGAGCACAGCGCGTACGGCATCCCCTTCCCGAAGGAGAAGTTCGGGCGGCTGGAGGAGCAGCTGGCGATCGTCACCGGGCTGTGGAACACCAAGCTCGGGGAGACCTTCGACTTCGCCGGGGAGTACTACCGGCTGACCGACTCGCCCGCGCTGCCGAAGCCGGTCCAGCAGAAGATCCCGGTCCTGGTCGGCGGCAAGGGCCCGACCCGCACGCCGGCGCTGGCCGCCCGCTTCGCGGACGAGTTCAACCTGCCGTTCGTCTCGGTCGAGGAGAGCGCCGCCCAGTTCGGCCGGGTCCGCGCGGCCGTCGAGCGGGCCGGGCGGCAGGCCGACGACCTGGTGTACTCCAACGCCCTGGTCGCCTGCGTCGGGCGGGACGACGCCGAGGTGGCCCGCCGGGCTGCGGCGATCGGCCGTGACGTGGACGAGCTGAAGGCCAACGGCCTGGCCGGCACGCCCGACGAGGTGGTGGAGCGGCTCGGCCGGTTCGCCGCCGTCGGCAGCCGGCGGGTCTACCTGCAGATCCTGGACCTGGACGACCTGGACCACCTGGAGCTGATCGCCTCCCGGATCGCCCCGCAGCTGGGCTGAGTCCGGCCGCGGCCCGGCGGCTCCACCGGACGCGCGCCCCGGCGCCGGGGGAGCCGCCGCCACGCGTCCCGGGGGGTCGCCGGGCCTCCCCGGGCCTGCGCCCCAGCCGTGCCCGGCCGGGGCGCTGTGACGTGCCCGGTGCGCTTCTGTGACGTTCCTGGAGCGGTAAAGGACTCGGCCCGGACCGGGGCTGACCACTAGTCTTTACTTTCTCTTGAAGGGGGAAGGCTCTTCGGGAGACGGAGCCGGGCAGCGTTCGGGCCGGCGGGGAGTCAGGGGGAGAGCCGATGGCGGACGTCAGGGTCTTGGGGATGCCGGACCTGTCCGGACCGGCCGATTCCGGGCCCGCGGCCGGACCCGGGGCGGAGCCGGTGAGTCGGTCGGGGAACGGGACCGGCGGCGAGTCCGGGCCCGGGGCGCCGGCGGGCGCGACCGCGGGGGCATCGGCCGGGCCCGTCGCCGCGGTCGCGCCGCCCGAGGCCGGGGGCGAGTCCGGCGCCAGGGTGCCGGCGCCGCGGACGGCCTGTCGAGGGGTGTCGCCGGAGCCCGCCGGGACGGTGCTGCGCCCCCGCGGGCTGCAGGACCTCCGGCAGAGCCGGGCCCGGCCGGCCGTGCTGCACTACCCGGCGGGGGACCTGCTGGTGGTCTCCGGGCTGCCCGGCAGCGGGAAGAGCACGCTGATGCGCCGCTGCGTCCGCACCCTGCTGGTCGACTCGCAACAGGTCCGCGAGGAGTACGCGGCCCGGGTGCCCGGGTGGCTGCCCTACGCGGTCTACCGGCCGGTGGTCCGGGTGGCCCACTACCGTCGGCTGCGGCGCGCGGTGCTGGCGGGCGGCCCGCTCGCGGTGCACGACTGCGGGGCGGTGCCGCACGTCCGGCAGTGGCTGGTCCGGGAGGCCGCGCGGCAGGGGAGGCGGGTGCACCTGATCCTGCTGGACGCCAGCGCAGAGGAGGCCCGCGAGGGGCAGCAGGCCCGGGGCCAGGCGGTCTCCGCGTACGCCTTCGCACGGCACCGGGAGGCCGGCCGGCGGCTGCGCCGACGGCTGGCGGGGACGGGGGAGCCGCCGACCGGCTGCGCCTCGGCGGTGGTACTCGACCGGGCCGGTGCGCGCGCCCTCCGGGAGATCGTCTTCGTGGCGTCGTAGTCTCGGCGAGGGCCGTCGCCGCTCCACGGAGCCGACGGGGCGTCAACTTTCGGACAGGCCGGGGCCGGTACTGTGCGCATGCGCGCGACGGGAAATGCTCGATGTGCGGCCGGGTCGGACCGCTCAAACTTCCGGATTATGTCTGATATGTCGTCAGAAGTTCCAGGCCGGAACGAGTCTGACGCGTACACGCGACTCTGCGTAGCCTGAGCTCGGCGGCCCCCCTCAACCGCCGTCCCCCACAACTCCCCCTCAGGAGCGCAGATGCGTCGTTCTGCTCGCGTGCCCTCGCGTGCCGCCGCAAGGTTCCTCGGTGCGGCCGCCCTCACCGCGGCCCTCGGACTCACCCAGTTCGCCGCCCCCTCCACGTTCTCCACCGCCACCGCGGCCCCCGGGGCCGCGGTCGCCGCCGCCGAGTGCACCGGTGACGCGAGCCAGGACGCCGCCGCGCGCAAGCCCGCCGGCGGTTCCGCCGGCCAGGAGCCCAACGCCGTCAGCGACGCCCAGGCCAAGGCCATGGACGCCGAACTCCAGGCCCGGGTCACCCAGCTGGCGCTCTCCCCGGGCGGCAACGCCCTGCTCGCCCCCGGCACGCTGGCGGCCACCACGACCGTCCCGGTGTACGTGCACGTCGTCCACTCCGGGACCACCGGCAAGCTGTCGGCCGCCACGATCACCAAGCAGATCGCCGTCCTGAACGCCGCGTACGGCGGTCAGGGTGCGGGCAACACCCCCAGCCAGTTCCAGTTCCAGCTGGCCGGCACGGACTACACCGACAACGCCACCTGGTACAACGGCATCACCCCGGGCTCCTCCGCCGAGCGGTCGATGAAGAGCGCGCTGCGCAAGGGCAAGGCGGGCGCCCTCAACCTCTACACCGCCAAGCTCGGCCAGTCGCTGCTCGGCTGGGCGACCTTCCCCAGCTCCTACCAGTCCAACCCGACCGACGACGGCGTGGTCGTCCTGGACACCTCGTTCCCCGGCGGCTCGGCCACCAACTACAACGAGGGCGACACCGCCACCCACGAGGTCGGCCACTGGCTCGGGCTCTACCACACCTTCCAGGGCGGCTGCAGCGGCCAGGGCGACTACGTCTCGGACACCCCGGCCGAGAAGAGCGCCGCGTACCAGTGCCCGGCCGGCCGTGACACCTGCACCACCACCGGGGTCGACCCGATCCACAACTTCATGGACTACACGTACGACTCCTGCATGACGCAGTTCACCGCCGGTCAGGTCGCCAGGATGGCCAGCTCCTGGGCCGCCTACCGGACCTGACGGTCCGCGGCGACCGCCGCCCGGAACACCGGCGGGTGCACGGCCATCGGGCCGCGCACCCGCCGGTGCCGTTTCGGCCCGGCCGGCCGGCAGCCCGACGGGCGGTCCGGCGGTTCGGCTGCCCGGGCGCCCTGGACTTCCTCGGCGCCGGGCCCGGATCGCACAGGGTTCGAAAGCATCTGGGGTTCCCGGCGTGGCAAATGGCGGCTGTTTGTCCGCTTTGATCTATGTTCGAGGGGACAGCAGTGCAGTCCGGAGAGCAGTCGAGCAAGGAGCAGCGGTATGGCCAACAGCGCGAACCCCCGGATCGTCGTCGGCGTGGACGGCTCGCCCGCCTCGGAGCAGGCCCTGCGCTGGGGCGTCGACTACGCCCGGCTGGTCGGCGGCACCGTCCAGGCCATCGCGGCCTGGGAGTACCCGGCCTTCTACGGCTGGATCGGGGCGGGCGTGCCGGCCCCCGACTTCAACCCCGAGGAACTCGCCGGGAAGACGCTCGCGGAGAGCGTCACCCGCGTCGTCGGTGACGACCCCGGCGTCCGGATCGCCGAGTCGGTCATCCCCGGCAACGCCGCGCAGACACTGCTGGAGGCCGCCGCAGGAGCTGCGCTGCTCGTCGTCGGCAGCCGCGGCCTCGGCGGGTTCTCGGGAGCGCTGCTCGGCTCGGTGAGCCGCCACCTCACCGAGCACGCGCCCTGCCCGGTGGTCGTCGTCCGCGAAGGGGCCGCCGGCGCGGGCACCGCCGCGTAGCCGGGCGTGCGGCGGGCCGCCGTACGGAGGCAGGATGGAGGCATGCCAGAAGGTGACTCCGTCTACCGCGCGGCGGCCCGCCTGCACGAGGCCCTCGCCGGACAGCTGCTGACCACCGCGGACCTGCGGGTGCCCGCGCACGCCACCGCCGACCTGACCGGCCGCCGGGTGCTGGAGGTCGCCCCGCGGGGCAAGCACCTGCTGACCCGCCTGGCGGGCGGCCTCACCCTCCACACCCACCTGCGGATGGACGGCCGCTGGGAGGTCTACCGCCCCGGCCAGCGCTGGGCCGGCGGACCGGCCTGGCAGATCCGGGCCGTTCTGGGGACCGAACGCGGCACCGCCGTCGGCTACCGGCTGCCCGTCGTCGAGCTGCTCCGCACCCGGGACGAGGAGCGGGCCGTCGGCCACCTCGGACCCGACCTGCTCGGCTCCGGCTGGGACCCGGCGGAGGCGGTCCGCCGCCTGCTCGCCCACCCCGTCCGGCCGCTCGCCGAGGCCCTCCTCGACCAGCGCAACCTGGCCGGCATCGGCAACGTGTACGCCAACGAGCTGTGCTACCTGGCCGGTGTCACGCCGTGGACGCCGGTCGGCGAACTGACCCGCCCCGAGCGGCTGGTGGACCGGGCCCGGCAGCTCCTCGACGCCAACAAGCTGCGCTCCGGCCACGTCACCACCGGGGACACCCGGCGCGGCCACCAGCACTGGGTCTACGGCCGGGCCGACCGGCCGTGCGTGCGCTGCGGGACGAAGGTCCTGACGGCGAGCCAGGGCGTCCCGCCGCAGGAACGGGTGGCGTTCTGGTGCCCGTACTGCCAGCGCGGGCCGGCCCCGGCGGCCCGGCCGGTAGGCGCACGGCGCGGCCGGTGAACGGGCCGTCCGGCGTCAGGGGCGCTCGACCAGGGCCGGGTGGCGGGGGTCGTCGACACGGACGGTGAGGTCGGCCGCCTCGGTGGGGACGGTCTCCGCCTCGTAGCGGGCGAAGGCCGGCAGCGTCCACCGCTCCTCGGGCGGGGTGCGGCGGGCCAGCGCCGCCGGGGAGAGCGACAGGTGGACGGTCAGCTCCAGCGGCAGCCACCGGCCGAGCAGCAGCGCACCGTCCAGCAGTAGGACGCCGCCGGGCGGCAGGGTGACGTACGGCGCGCGGGTGGAACGGTCGGTCGACGGGTCGCGCAGGCTCGGCAGCACCCGGCCGGTGCCACCGGCCTCCAACGGGTCCAGTACCTCGCGCGCCAGGGCGCCGTCGTCGAGCCAGAGGTCGTGGAAGGCGTCGGCGTCCTGCTTGCCGTACTCCAGCCGGACCGAGGCCGGGCGGAGGAAGTCGGCCGCCGAGACCCGCAGGGCCGGGCGGCCGCGCAGCCGCAGCGGCTCCACCAGGGCGTCGGCGAGCGCGCCGGGCCGGGCCGCCGCCGCCCCGTCGACGGCCACCCGCTGCCGGCGCCCGTCGGCCCCGGGTGCGGCGGCGATCCGTTCGGCGAGCAGCTCGACGAGGCGGTCGAACGAGATCGGGCGAATCTTCACGGAGTCGTCCACGAGGTCATCCTGCCGTGGGGGTGGGCGGGCGCCGGGCCGGCCGCCGTTCGTCCTCGGCGAACAGTCACGGGACGGGCAGCGGGCCCATGGCGTACAGGACGCTGTCGTGGCCGCCGTAGAGGTTCGCGCCGTCCGTGAAGACCGACCAGACGTCGACGCCGGGCCCGGAGTCGGTGAAGCTCCGGGACTCCCGGCCGGACGCGGTCTCCAGGTGGTGGAGGCCGTCGGCGGCCGGGCCGGGGACGATCAGCTCGGCGCCGGCCAGCACGGGGCGGGTGCGGCGGTCGAGGCGGAACGGCAGCTCGTGCCGCCAGAGCTGCTCGCCCGTGGCCACGGCATGGGCGGTGACCAGCCCGTTGTCCCGCAGGACGTAGACCTGGGTGCCGTCGCTCACCGGAGGCAGGGCGCGCCACTCCTCGCCCTGGCCGGGGGCGATCGACCAGCGCGGGACGCCGTCGGCGTGGCGCAGGGCCCGCACACCGGCCGCCCCGTCGGGGAGGTAGAGGTTCTCCAGGTCGATCGCGGACCACGCCGCGCTGCCCGCCGCCCCCCAGAGCCGGCGGCCGGTGGCGCCGTCCAGCAGGGAGACCCCGGCGGTCGGGTCCGAGTCCCGGGCCAGGAGGCGACCGGACCAGTCGAGGGCGGCGACCAGGCCTTCGCCGCGTTCGGCGGCCGGGCGGGACCAGACCACGGCGTGCGTGGTGGCGTTCACCGCGAACAGCCTGCCGCCCGGGCCGAGCGGGCGGCTCTCGGCCCGGCCGTAGAGCAGGCTTCCGTCGCAGCCGAGCAGGGTGACCCGGTCGCCCAGCTCCTCGGGCAACGGCATGCTCCAGTCGGCGAACGGGCCGATCAGCGTGCGGGCGTCGATGTGGCCGGGCGAGGTGGTGAAGACGCGACCGGCGCCGACGATCACCGGGCTGTCGGCCGGCGCGCCCTTGGACACCGGGAACTCCATCGTGCGGGTCACGGCGCCGGTGTCCCGGTCGAGCACCCGCAGGGCGTCCCTGGAGAGGTGGACCGGAGCGTTCGGCCGGCCGTCGAGCCGCAGCGGCGTCATGGGCGCGGGTCCCCGGTACGTCCAGAGCGGCTCCGGCCCGTTGACCCGGGTCGGCAGCGGCAGCGGCTTCGGCGGCGCCGGTTCCGGCCCGCCCGACGACCGCGACACCCCCCAGACCGCGGCGCCCGCGGCCAGCACCCCGGCACCCAGCAGCAGCCGCCGCCGGTTCGGCCCCGGTCCGCGCTCCCCGCCGCCCCCGCCACTGAGCACGTCCGCCCGCCCGCCGTCGGTGCCGCCGCCCTCACCGTCCCACTGCCAGGACGCCTCGCCGGGCTCGCGCCCGGCACTCTCGGAACGTTCGGACGGTACGGACGGCATGGCTCGGTACTCGTTCCCCCCGGGGCAGCACGACGCTGCACTGTCCACGGAGGATATCCAAACCGCACGGCCGGCCCCGCGTGCGGCGGCGCCGGCCCGCTCAGGCGGGGACGCCGTGGTCGGCGAGGTCGGCGATGACCTGGGCGTGGCAGGGGAGCGGCGCGCACCAGCAGCCCAGGCGGTGGCCGCGGAGGCCGGGGACGAGGGCGAGCAGGGCAGGACGGGCGAGCAGGTAGGCGCGGTAGTCGGCGAGCATCTGCTCCCTGGGCAGGTCCGGCCCCGGCCGCCACGGGCAGTGCAGCGGCGACGCGGCCAGGTGCCAGCCGCCGCGGTGCATCGCCCGGCCGACGTAGACGACGTCGGCGTAGGCGGGGTCGTCGCGGTGGCCCTTGAGGTTGACCACGGTGGTCGGGGACGTCGGGCCGGAGGTGCTGCGGGTCATGGTGACGATGGTGACGCGGACGGGGTGCACGGGCACCCCGGGGGCCGTGTGACCGGTGCGTCCGGTGGGTTCGCCTTGACAGCCCCTGGGGCCCGGCGTAGCAAGAGAAGATGCGCCAGGGTGTGCCGGCGGACCCGCCCGGTCCGCGACCGAGCGGCGGTGGTGCCCGGGACGCGCGATCCGACCCGCACCGCCCCCGGGAGCACGCTGCCCCCGTCCGGGCGGATCCGGCCGGACCCGCCGGGCCGGTGGCGACCGGGCCGGGCGGGGCGGACGGCGCGGCCCAGGAACGCGACGCCCTGCTGGCGGTCGCCGTCCGGAGGGTGCTGGGCACCACCGACGCGTACGGCGCGACCGTCCACCTCCGCTCGCGCGACCGGCGCTCGCTGGTGCTCTGCGCCATCGCCGGCGTGCCGCTGTCGATCATCAGTCCGTTCCGGCGGGTCGCCGCCGCCGGGCCGCTGCCGGCAGCGGTCTCCTACCGCACCGGGCGGACGGTCACGCTGTCCGACACCGAGGACATGATGCGGCGCTTCCCCCAGCTGGCCGTCGGCATGCCCTACGACTTCGCCTCGGCCTGCGTCCCGATCCGCACCGGCGACGACACGTACGGGGTGCTCAGCGTGCTCTGGCCGGCCTCCGACGACGGGGTGCCGGAAGGCGCGCGGCGCCACCTGCGGACGGTCGCCAACCGCCTCGCCAACGGCCTGGCCGGCCTGGAGGCGGCCGGCGGCGCGGTCGAGCCCAACGGCGACACCACCGTGGTGGAACTGACCCCGCCGTCCGCGCCCACCACCCGGGTCGGACTGTTCGACTGGAACGTGGTCACCGGCGAGGTCTCCGCCGACGACCAGTTCTGCGAGATCTTCGGCCTCGCCCCCGGGGACTTCGACGGCCGCGCCGAAACCCTGGCCGGCCGGATCGCCGCGGGCGACCTGCCGGAGTTCCGGACCGCCGTGCGCGGCGCCCTCGACCGGGGCCACGTGCTCGCCGCCCGCCTGCGCGTCCTGGACCGGGACGGGCACCCGTACCCCGTCGAACTGTGGGCCCGGGTGCCCGGCAGCGGTGCGGACGGCCGCAGCCGCCTGGTCGGCGCCGTCCTCGACACCCGGACCGGGACGGCCGCCGCCGCCGCCGTGGAACGGCTGCGCGACGGCGTCTTCTCGCTCGACCCGGACGGCCGGATCACCTTCGCCAACCACAGCGTCGAGCTGCTGCTCCAGACCCGCCGCGAGGACCTGCTCGGCCACCACCCCTGGCACGTGCTGCCCTGGCTGTCCGACCCGGTGTACGAGAACCGCTACCGGGCCTCGCTGCTCTCGCAGCAGCCCACCGCCTTCCTCGCCCGGCGCCCGCCGGACCACTGGCTCGCCTTCTCGCTCTACCCGGACGCGCACGGCGTCACCGGCCGGGTGGTCGCCGCGGTGCCCCCGCCCGGCGCGGCCGAACCGCCCGCCGAGCCCGCGCCCGGCACCTGGACCGGCCTCGGCGTCATGTACCACCTGCTGCAGCTGGCCAGCGCGCTCAGCGAGGCCGTCACCGTCCGCGAGGTCTGCCGGGCGGTGGCCGACGAGATCCTGCCGGCCCTCGGCGGCCAGGAGCTCGCCATCTACGCAGTCCGGGACCGGCGCCTGCACCTCGTCTCGCAGAGCGGCTACCCGGACGGCTTCCTCGACCACTTCGAGGGCACCCCGATCGGAGCCCGGGTGCCCGGCGCCGAGACGCTCAGCACCGGCACCCCGATCTTCTTCGAGTCGGTCGGGCAGCTCGCCGCCGCCTACCCCGGCATCGAACTGGACGAGATGGGCGCCTGGGCCTTCCTGCCGCTGATCGCCTCCGGCCACCCGGTCGGCAGCTGCATCCTCGGCTTCGACCGCGCCCGCTCGTTCACGCTGGAGGAACGCGGCCTGCTCACGGCCCTCGGCGGCTTCATCGCCCAGGCCCTGGAACGCGCCCGCCTCTACGACGCCGAGTTCGCCCTGGCCCGCGGCCTCCAGCAGGCGCTGCTCCCGCACCGGCTGCCGCGCCTGGACGAGGTCCGGATCGCCGCCCGCTACCTGCCCGGCACGCAGGGCATGGAGATCGGCGGCGACTGGTACGACGCCATCGTCACCGGGCGTGACCTCACCCTGGTCATCGGCGACGTCGAGGGCCACAGCGTCGGCGCGGCCGCCACCATGGGCCAGCTGCGCAGTGCCGTCCGGGCCTTCGCCACCGTCGGCCACCCGCCGGACGAGGTGCTCGCCCGGACCAACCAGCTGCTGCTCGACCTCGACCCCGGGCTGCTCGCCAGCTGCTGCCTGATCCGGCTCACACCGGGCGACGGCCACGCGCTGGTGGCCCGGGCGGGACACCTCCCGCCGGTGCTGCGCCACCCGGACGGGCGTACGGAGGCGCTGTACGTGGCGGGCGGGCCGCTGCTCGGCGTCGACCACCGGGCCGAGTACCCGGTCAGTGAGCTGCGGCTGGCCCCCGGCTCACTGCTCGTGCTGTACACGGACGGGCTGGTGGAGGACCCAGCCGCGGCGATCGACGAGGGCGTGGAACGGCTGCGCGCCGCAGTCGCGGGCCACGGCGCGGCGGCGGGGTCGGCCGACGACGGCGTCGAGGTCCTGGACCGGCTGGCGGAGCGGCTGCTGCACGAGGTGGGCTCGACGCACCGGGTCGACGACGTGGCGCTGCTGCTCACCGCCTACCGGTGAGGCGGGGGCCCCGCCGAGCGTCCGCCGGGTACGCGACTTTCGTCGGACCGGCCGGCGACGAAGGGTGGCGGCGGTCACGCCGTCCGGTTCGTTAGCCTCACCGGGTGGACGTCATAGCAAGAGCCTGGTCGAAGGCGGTACGAACCGCGCTGCCCGGTCCGTGGCGGCTCGGGCTGGTGCTGCGCGAGGGGATCGGCGCGATCCTGCTCGGCGGGCTCGCCCTGATGATCGAGGTGCTCAGTAGGAGCGGCCTGGCCGTCCTGGTCGCTCCCCTCGTCGCCGTCCTCTTCCTGCTGCGCCGGGGCCTGCCCGCGACCGTCCTGGTGGCGACCGCGGCGGCCAGCGGCTGGTGCGGGGGGCCGCTGCCGCTGCTGGTCTGCGCAGGCTGGTCGGCCGGTGCCCGGGTGACCAGGGTCGGTGTCCTGGCCGGCTCCTTCACGGTGGGTTTCGTCCTCATCACCGCGTCCAGCGTGGTGAAGGACATGGACCAGGCGCCGGTCAAGCTGGTGGTCGGCCTCTCGCTGGGCGGCTTCCTGCTGCTCGCCGTGCTGCCCGCGCTCTGGGGCCGGTACCGGGCGCAGCGCCGGGCGCTGATGGACGCGCTGAGCGAGCGCAACGAGCAGCTGCTGCGCGAGCGGGCGATGGTCGCCCACCAGGCGAGACTGCGCGAGCGGCACCGGATAGCCCAGGACATGCACGACAGCCTGGGCCACCAGCTCGCCCTGATCTCCGTCCACTCCGGGGCCCTGGAGGTCGACCGGACCCTCGGCGACCGGCAGCGCGAGGCGGTGGGCGTGCTCCGGCTGGCCGCGGTCGCCGCGATGCGGGAGCTGCGGGAGGTGGTCGGCGTGCTGCACGACGAGTCGACCGCCGCGCCGGCCGTCGCGGGTGCGGCGGCGGGAGCGGGCGCCGGGCCGGGCGTCGGCGGCGCCGGTGGGGTGGACGGGATCGAGCAGCTGGTCGAGTCCTCGCGGGCGGCCGGCACGGTGGTCGCCTTCGTCCGGGACGGCGAGCGGCGCCCGCTCGCCGCGTCCGCCGGGCACGCGGCCTACCGGATCGTTCAGGAGGCGCTCACCAACGCGCACAAGCACGCGCCGGGCGCGCCGATCAACATCGCGCTCCGGTACGAGCCGGACGCGCTGGTGGTGGAGGTGGTGAATCCGGGAGCGCCCGAGCCCGTGGGCGTGCGCGCCGGGCGCGCCACCACGGTCGTCAGCGGCGGGCAGGGGCTGACCGGACTGCGCGAGCGGGCCCGGCTGGTCGGCGGCATGGTGCACGCCGGGCCGACGCCGGAGGCCGGGTTCCGGCTGGCCGCCGTGCTGCCGTACGAGGGGGCGGAAGGGGCCGGGGGCGTCGCCGGCGGTCCCGCGGGCGGAGGCACGGGTGCTCCCGGGGAGGTGCCGGACTGGGCGCTGGACGGCGTTCCGCCGGTCGAGGCCGCGCCGCCTCGGCGGCGGAGCCCGGCGATCGGCTGCGCGATCGGCGGGGCCGTGGTGCTGCTCGCCGTGCTCGGGTTGGTGGTGTGGGGCGTCGTCGCCTTCATCCGGGCCACCGACGACTCGACCGTGCGGCGCCCGCTGTACGACTCGGTGGAGGTGGGCACGGCGGAGGCGGACGTGAGGCGGATGCTCCCGCCGGGCAACAGCTTCTTCACCAAGGACCTGGAGCGGGGCGGACCCACCCCGCCGGCCGACTCCTCCTGCCGTTACTTCCTCTCCGACACCGACGGCGACGGCTGGGAGGGCGACAACGTCGTCCGGTTCTGCTTCAAGGACGGTGTGCTGGTGGAGAAGAAGCACTACAACGTGTCGCCTTGACACCGCCCGCCACGCGGAGCCTCCACGCGGAGCCGTCGTGCGGAGCCGTCGTGCGGAACCCGCCGGGCCGGGAGGTCCGGCCGGTCCCGCGTCGGCCGGTCCCGCGTCGGTGCGCGGAGGTGTGAGGATGGTCCCCGGCAGCACCGGGGGGATCCTGTGCCACGCCGTCAGGACCAGCCCAAGGGGATGACCAGCAGTGATCCGAGTCCTCGTCGCCGACGACGAGCCGCTCATCCGGGCCGGAATCAGGATGATCCTGTCCTCGGCCGACGACATCGACGTGGTGGCCGAGGCCTCCGACGGCCGCCAGGCCCTGGAACTCGCCCGCGCGCACCGGGTGGACGTCGTCCTGCTGGACATCCAGATGCCGGTGATGGACGGGCTGACGGCGCTCGCCGAGCTGCCGAGGAGCGCCCCCGGCGCGCGGGCGCTGATCCTCACCACCTTCGGGGAGCGTGACAACGTGCTGCGCGCCGTGAGCGACGGCGGTGCCGGCTTCCTGCTGAAGGACACCGCGCCGGCCGAGCTGATCCAGGCGGTCCGTGCGGCCGCCACCGGACACGCCTTCCTCTCGCCCGCCGCCACCCGCCACATCGTGGACTCGCTGGCCGCCGGGCGGTCCGGCCCGGCCGCCGCGCGCGGGGCGGACGCCCGGCGGCGGCTGGAGGTGCTGACCGGGCGTGAGCTGGAGGTGCTGGCGCTGTTGGGGGAGGGGCTGTCCAACGCGGACGCGGGCGCCCGGATCCACATGAGCGAGGCGACGGTGAAGACGTACGTCAGCAGGATCCTCGCCAAGCTGGGCTGCGAGAACCGCGTCCAGGCGGCGCTGCTGGCCCGGGACGCGGGCCTGGACGGCGCGCGGTAGCGGGTTCCTGACGGGGCGCCGGCCGCCCCCGAAGGGCGGTCAGAACCCCTTAGGCCGTCCGCCGCACGGGTTCTGACGGCGCATGTCGTCCTGGTACGGACCGATCGCGTGCGGTGATCTGAGTGGCTTTTTGGTGACGCTGGGTAGTGGGCGTGGTGAACGCCACGTCGACGGCCCGCGGAACCGGGAACTCCGATCACGGCGGTGACGGAGTGTCGGGCAGCAGTGGCTCCCTGTGGACGATGTGGGAACCCTCACAGCCTGTTCGGTGTGAGCGAGGGCACGGAAATCGATCGTTTGGGCCTGAATACCCGGTCGAATCCGGTCGAATCGGGGATGCTTTCATGATCAATACCGCCGGTAACAGTCAACTGACCTGCGGCGTCCAAGAACTGCTTGAAGCGGCCCGGTAGCGCCCGTAGCTTCATTGGCGGTGCAACGAGCACCACCCGGGTTCACCCCCGACGCACGGCCCGCCGACTGACCACCGGCGCGAGGGCCGTGTCCGCCGAACCGGCCGGCTCGAAGAGGCCGTCGGCGAGCGGGGGTGGCCGGGGCGGCGCGCCACGTCGGACACGTGTGCGACCGCCCATCGAGTGAGGGAGCGACAACCGGCCCCGGCAGGGGCCTGGTTCCGCATGCCTGCCCGGGGCTTGTCGAGAGGACTTCCATGGATCCCCGTCACGAGACCGCCGCTGCCACCGCTGCCGACAGCACCACTTCGGGTACCGGCGCCACCAAGCGCAACCGTGTCCGGATGGCTGTCGTGGCCGGAGCCGCCGTCGCGGCCCTGCCGGTGGCCGGCCTCGTCACGGCCACCTCGGCCTCCGCCGCACCCGCCTCCGCCTGGGACTCCGTCGCCAAGTGCGAGAGCGGCGGAAACTGGAGCATCAGCACCGGCAACGGCTTCTACGGCGGACTGCAGTTCACCCCCTCGACCTGGAAGGCGTTCGGCGGCACCGCGTACGCGGCCCAGGCCAACCAGGCGTCCAGGGCGCAGCAGATCGCCGTCGCCGAGAAGGTCCTCTCCTCGCAGGGCCCGGGCGCCTGGCCCGTCTGCTCGGCCAAGGCGGGCCTCGCCAGGGGCGGCGCCCCGGCCGCCGTCGACACCGCCGCTCCGGCGCCCAAGGCGCAGCAGCCGGCGAAGGAGCAGCCGGCCAAGCCTGCCGCGAAGCCCGCCGCCAAGCCGCAGCAGGCGCAGGACCAGAAGCCGCAGTCCCGGAAGGCGCCGGCCCAGGAGGCCGCGAAGCCGGCCAGGCCCGCCGCGTCCGAGAAGAACACCGGCGGCGGCAGCTACACCGTCAGGAGCGGTGACACGCTGAGCGGGATCGCGGCCAAGTTCGGTACCGACGCCACGAGCCTGCATGCCAAGAACGCCCGGGCGATCGGCGGCAACCCGAACCTGATCTTCCCGGGCCAGACCCTGACGGTCTGAGCCGGGGCGAGCGGTGCAGCCCTGACGACCCGTGCGCCGGGAGTCCGTGCGCCCGGTGTCCGTGCCCCGGGGGTCCGTGCCCCGGAGGCCCGCGTGTTGAAGGCCGCCGCTGAAGGCCGGCGCTCCGGGAGGATCGCGCCCTGACGAACGGTGCACCGGTGGCGCCGCGGCCCCCGGGTCGTGCTCGGCGCTCCGCTGCCGCAATCCGGGCCCGTCGCCCGGACCGCCCGGACCGCCCGGACCGCCCCCGGGCAGGCCCCCCGGGCCCGGCGGGTCCGTGCGCGGACGCCCGCGAGACGTGGCTTCCGGAACCTCCGAACGGCCGTCCCCTGCCCGGGGGCGGCCGTTCGGCGTGTCCGCCGGTCGGGCCGGGCCGGACGTGGAGGTGGGGGGTCGTGTGCTGATTGTTGAACGTTGAACGCGACGTCCGAATACCGCCGGAGTCCCGGACGGCGAGGCCCGAGGATCGAGTCATGTCCACGAACGAGGCAAGGAGTTCCGACGATATGACGACGACTGTGCCGGCGAAGCTCGACGGCAAGGTGGCCCTGGTGACCGGTGGCAGCCGGGGCATCGGGGAGGCGGTGGCGCTCCGGCTGGCCGAGGACGGCGCGGACGTCGCACTGACCTACCTCGGCAGCGCGGAGCGGGCCGAGGCGGTGGCGGCGAAGATCACCGCGATGGGGCGCCGGGGGCGGGCGGTCCGGGCGGACAGTGCGGACCCGCAGGAGGTGCGGGCCGTGGTCGCGGCGGTCGCCGAGCGGTTCGGGCGGCTGGACATCCTGGTGAACAACGCCGGGGTGGGCGTGCTCGGGCCGATCGGTGAGATCGGTCTGGACGACGTGGACCGGGTGCTGGAGGTCAACGTCCGCGCGCCGTTCCTGTTCGCCCAGGCAGCCGCTACCCACCTGACCGAGGGCGGTCGGATCGTGACCATCGGCAGCTGCATCGCCAAGCGCACCGCCTTCCCCGGCGGCAGCCTGTACGCGACCAGCAAGGCCGCGGTGATCGGACTCACCAAGGCGCTGGCCCGTGAGCTCGGCCCGCGCGGGATCACCGCCAACGTGGTCCACCCGGGCCCGATCGACACCGACATGAACCCGGCGGACGGGCCGTCGGCCGCCTTCCAGGCGGGGTTCACCGCGCTCGGCTCCTTCGGCCGGGCCGCCGACGTCGCCGCGACGGTGGCCCACCTGGCCGGGGAGGAGGGCCGCTACATCACGGGTGCCGAGATAGCCGTCGACGGCGGCTTCGCCGTCTGACGCAACGGCACCCGGACTACCGGCCCGGGGTGTTGTTCCGGGCCGGTAGTCAGTGGTCCCGTTTACGATCGCCCGGTCCGACCACGTATGCGGGGACCCGCACGCGGGCGCACGCCCGGGTGCGGGTCCCGAGTGACCCGAGAGGTGCGTCATGACCGGAGCGGAAGACCCGATCGAGCTGCTCGCCCGTGCGCTCGCCCAGACCGCCGGCCTGATCGACGGCGCCGGCGCCGAGCAGGCCGGTCACCCGACCGCCTGCCGGTCCTGGGACGTCGGACAGCTGATCAGTCACCTCCTGTTCGACCTGGAGCAGTTCACCGTCCGGGCCGAGGGCGGCACACCGGACTGGTCGGCGTCCTTCGAGCGGGTCGATGAGGACTGGCTGCACCGCTTCGAGGCCGGCGCGGAGCGGCTGGTGGCCGCCTGGCGACAGGCCGGGGATCTCGACGGGGTCGTCCAGGTGCCCGGCGCGGGCGAGTTGCCCGCCCGCTTCCCCGTGGACCAGCAGATCGCCGAGTTCGCCGTCCACGCGTGGGACTTGGCGAAGGCCACCGGTCAGTCCACGGACGGCCTCGACCACGAGGTCGCCCGGGCGTCCCTGGCCTGGGGGCGCGGCGCGCTGCGGCCGGAGTACCGGGGGAGTGAGGAGGAGGGCCGCTCGTTCGGCGCGGAGGTGAAGGTCGACGAGGATGCGCCGGTGTACGACCGGCTCGTCGCGTTCTTCGGGCGCGACCCGGAGTCCGCCGGCTGACGCGCGGGGTGCCGGGGCCGGCGGGCCGTCCCGGACGGACGCGTCCTGTGCGGACGCGTCCCGGGCGGACGCGTCCCGGGCGGACGCGTCCCGGGCGGACGCGTCCCGGGCCGGTCCCGCGCCCGTCCCGGTCCGGTCAGCCCCGGCTCCAGACGAACGCGATCTCCGGGTAGCGCCGCGAGGGCGCCTCCAGCAACGGGGACGGCCGACCGCGCAGGAAGCGGTCGAAGTGCGCCCGGACGTACGCGCGGGTCACCGCCGTCGCCCGCTCCGGTGCGACGGTGCCGAGCAGGTCGCTGTAGACGTCGGCCGGCAGGTGATCCGCGAGGCGGCCCGGGTCGGCGGCGTGCGGCAGGTCGGTGAAGCTCAGGTGCCCGGCACCGCGCAACTGCAACTGGCGCCCCCAGCCGCGCTGGTGCTGGCGCCAGCGCTGCCAGGTGTCGTGGTCGGCCAGCGAGGTGAGCAACAGGAACGGCCGGTCCAGGCCCTCGTCGGCGACCGGTGAGCCGAAGAAGCCGCCGTCGAGGTTGAGCCCTGTCACGAACCGGCTGTCCTGACGGACCGCCTCGGCGGCGGCCGAACCGCCCATGGAGTGGCCGAAAGCGCCGATCCGGCGCCGGTCGGCGCGCGGCAGCCCGGCCCGTCGGGCGGTCCGCCCGGTGGTCAGCTCGGTCGCCACGAACCGCAGGTCGCCGACCCGGGCGGAGACCTCCTTGCGCTCGGCGGCGCCCCAGTCGGCCGGATCCGCCTCCAGGACGCTGCGCACCAGCCGTCCGTCCGGGAACTCCACGGCGGCCGCGTCGTAGGTGTGGTCGATCGCCGCGACCAGGTAGCCGTGGGCCGCCAACTCCTCGGCCAGCGCGGTGCAGTTGCTCCGCCCGCCCTGGCGGCCGTGGCCGAGCAGCAGCAGCGGGAGCCGGTCCGGTACGGCGGGCGCCCCGGTGCGGGCGGTCGGGCGCAGGGCCGCGATGGTGCCGGGATCCACCGGCAGCGTCTCCTCGAAGGCCGCGCCCACCCGGGTCGTGGTGTACGCGGCGCGCGGTGCACCGCCGTTCCCGAGCGCCGGGTACCAGAGCTGCACCATCAGCTCGCGCGGTCCCGGCACGAAGGGGTCCTGCCGGTCCTGGTCCACGAGGTGCAGCGGCACCGTCCCGACCGTGCGCCGGACGGTCGGCTCGGGCAGGTCGATCGGCCGGGGTGTACCGGGCCGGGCCGCAGGAGCGGGTGCGGCGGCCGGTGCGGCCTGCGCCACGGCGGTGGGCAGGGCGAGCGCGGCGCCGCCCAGGCCCGCGACGGTCAGCAGGGAACGGCGCCGGAGCATCGTCATCCCACCCTTCGGTTCGGTGATCCTGACGGCAGCTCACCCTAGGTGGACTAGACCATCGATGGCTAGGGGTGTCTCCTGCGGGAACGGCGAGCGGCCGGAGCCCCCCGGCCCGGGCCGGTTCAGGTGCCGGACGCGGTCCGGGCCGCCGCGCGCTTGATGGCCTCCCGGATGCGGGGATAGGTGCCGCAGCGGCAGATGTTCTGGATCTGGTCGACGTCGGCGTCGGTGGGAGCCGGCGTGCGGCGGAGCAGGGCGACGGCGGTCATGATCTGCCCGGGCTGGCAGAAGCCGCACTGGGCGACGTCGCACTCCAGCCAGGCTTCCTGGACGGGGTGCAGGGTGTCGCCGTCGGCGAGGCCCTCGATGGTGGTGACACTCCGGCCGGCGCAGTCCTTCACCGCCACCGTGCAGGGCTGGAACTCGTCGCCGTCCAGGTGGCTGGTGCAGGCCCGGCAGACACCGACGCCGCAGCCGTACTTGGGACCGGTGACACCGAGCTTGTCGCGCAGGACCCAGAGCATGGGCATGTCGTCCGGGGCCTCGACGGTGACCGGCTGCCCGTTGAGGACGAAGGTGTGGCTGGGCATGGGGGACGGGGTGTCCTTCGGGTTCGTGGGCCGGGTTCGTGGGCCGGAGTTCGTGGGCCGGGTTCGCGGGCCGGGTTCGGGAGAAGAGGTGCGCGGGGCGGGAGGGCGCGGCTCAGAAGTTGACGGGGAAGGACCGCGGGCTGGTCCCGGTCGCCCGGGCGTAGGCGTTGGCGACCGCGGCCGACGCGGCCGGCACCCCCAGCTCGCCCGCGCCGCCGGGCGGTCCGCTCGGCGGCAGGAGGTGGATCTCCACCACCGGAGGGGTGTGGCGCTGGCGGGCGTAGCGGAAGTCGCCGAAGCTGCCCTCGCGGACGGCGCCGTGGTCGATGTGGTTGCCCGCCCGGAGGATCACCGAGATGCCGTCCACCAGCGCGCCGGTCAGCTGCGCCTCCAGGCCGGTGGGGTTGATCACCGTGCCGACGTCGGCGGCGATCACGGCCTTGGTGACGCGTGGCTGCCGAGGGTCGGTGGCGTCGAGCTCGACCAGGTAGGCGGCGCGGCCGCCGTTCTCGTCGTGGTAGCCGATGCCCTGGGCGTGGCCGGCCGGCATGGGACGGCCCCAGCGGCCCGCCAGGGCGGCCTTGTCGAGGACGGCCCGGCCGCGGGCGTCGCGCAGCAGGGCCCGGCGGAAGGCGACCGGGTCCTGACCGAAGCGGCGGGCCAGCTCGTCCGTCATGATCTCGTCGGCGACCCGGACGGTGCCCGAGTAGACGGACCGCCAGCTGCCGGTGTGCATCTTCAGCGGGACCTCGGCGAGCAACTGCGTCGGGAGGCCCACGTTGTACGGGTTCTTCTCGCTCAGCAGGAAGAACGCCTGGGCGAGCGAGATTCCGGCGGCCGAGAGCTGGAAGCCGGCGGCGGTGAGGGCCTCGCCGAGTCCGTGGCCGAAGTCGGTCGTGACGGTGGCGGCCCGGTGTTCGTAGCTGAGCACCTGTCCGAGGCCGTAGGTGGCGCGGATCCGGTGGTGGCTGGCGGGGCGCATCCGGCCGTGCCGCATGTCGTCGTTGCGGGTCCACATCAGCTTGACCGGGCGGCCGGCGGCCCGGGAGATCAGGGCGGCCTCCAGCGCGGCGTCGAAGAAGAGCCGCCGGCCGAAGGAGCCGCCGCCGCGCACCACGTGCACGGTCACCGCGTCCTGCGGAAGGCCGAGTTCGGCGGCGATGGTCTGCTGGGCCACGATCGGGGTCTGCGAGGCGAACCAGACCTCCGCGCGGTGCGGGCGGACGTCGGCGACCGCCGTCAGCACCTCCATCGGCGCGTGGTTGACGAAGGCGAAGTCGAACTCGCCGTCCACGTACTGGGTGAGCAGGGGCGGGACGAGGAACGGTGCGTGGGCGGCGCGGAGGGCGGCCCGGATGTCGCTGTCGGAGAGTGCGGCGACGGGCCCGGGGTGCCAGGAGGTCCGGAGCGCGTCGCGGGCCTTGAGGGCCTGGTCGAAGGTTTCGGCGAGCACGGCGACGCCGCTGGGGATCGTCACCACGCCCAGCACGCCGGGCATGGTGCGGGCGGCGGAGGCGTCCAGGCTCGCGAGCGTGCCGTTGATGGTGGTGGGGCGGGCGACCACGGTGGGTACCGCGCCGGGGACGGCGAGGTCGCCGGCGTACCGGGCGCGGCCGGTGACGATGTCGCGGGCGTCGATCCGGCCGGTGGGGCGGCCCACCCGGCGTCGCTGTTCGGCGGGTTTGGGGGTGGGGGGCACCGCGGGGGCGGCGACGAGGGCGGCTGCGGCGGCGAGTTCGCCGTAGCCGGCGCGTCGGCCGTCGGGGGCGAGGACGGCGGAGTCGGCGGTGCGCAGCGTGCCGGCCGGCAGCGACCAGCGGCGGGCGGCGGCGGTGACCAACCGCGCGCGGGCGGCGGCGGCCACGGCGCGGACCGGGTCGTACAGGGTGCGGACCGCGTTGGACGCACCGGTGAGCTGACCGAACAGCAGGTCGGGGCGGCCGTCGGAGAGCGGGATGTCGACGTCGCCGAGCCGGGCGTCGAGCTCCTCCGCGACCAGCATCGCGACCGTCGTGGTGAGGCCCTGGCCGACCTCCAGCCTGGGGAGGTGCAGCACGGCGCGGCCGGCGGCGGTGATCTCCAGGACCAGGAGGTGGGCGGTGGGCAGGCCCGCGACGAGCAGCGCGTCGCCGAGGTCGAGGATGTCCGGGACGCCGGGCAGGCCGAGCAACTGCGAGGGGGCGGCGGCGGGACCGGCGGCGGGTCCGGCGACGGGGGCCGCGACCTGCGCGGCTGCACGGACCGCGGCCCGGGCGGCGGTCGGTGCGGCGGCGTCCAGACCGGCCCGGGCGGCGACGGTGAGGGTGGGCGCGGCGAGCAGGTAGGTCAGGAAGCGGCGGCGTCCGGTGGACGAGGGAGGCTGCTCGGCGATGCCGTCCGGGGGTGCGGTGGAGGTGCTGATGGCGGGAGCCCTTCGAGCCGGTGACGGCTCCGGCGGGGCGGGCCTTCGTGGGCCCCGGCCCCGGTGCCGGATGGTCTTCGGGTACGCGAACGGGAACGGTTTCGCGGACGCGAGCGTGAACGGTGTTCGTGTGCGCGGACAGGATTGGTCGTGTCCACGTTCGCGAACGCGGATGAGCATAGGAGCGCCTTACTGGCCGGTCAACACGGGCACTTTAGTCCGGATCGGACAACTGACCGGAGCTCGGATGGGGCGGGCACGGACGGTGCGCGGCACGGCCGGAGTCTGCCCGGTACCGCCGTCCGGGTGATGCTCGGGCGGGGGCGCACGTGCGTTCCCGGGGCGGGCGCGGGTGCGGTCGGCGCCGGTCCCCGCGCACCGTGCGACACGCGTCGCCGGCCGGGCACAGAGGTCCGCCGCAGGGGGCCCGGCGTGGGTGGTCGGGGCGTCGGCGGAGGTACAGCTCCCAGATCCGCCGGTCGCCAAGTGGCCCAGGGAATCGCACGGCCATTGGCGCTGCCGGGTGGTCCGCCGGCGCCCTAGCCTGAGGTCGAACGACCGGGACCGCCTTCCAGGAGCATCGTGAAACCTCGCCCCCTTCCGGCCGTCGGACCCCGACGGATCCTCGCCGCAGCCCAGTTGGTCAGTGCGATCGGCGACGGCGCGTACTACACGAGCTCGGCGCTGTACTTCACCCGGATCGTCGGCCTCTCGCCGACCCGGCTCGGCCTCGGCCTCGCGGTGGCCTGGGGGATCGGGTCGCTGGCCGGCGTTCCGCTCGGCCACCTCGCCGACCGGCGCGGGCCGCGCGGCGTCGCGGTGACGCTCGCCTTCGCCACCGCGGCCGTCGTCGCCTCCTTCCTGGTCGTCCGCTCCTTCCTGCCGTTCCTCGGCGCGGCCTGCCTCTACGCGACGGCGCAGTCGGGACTCGCCGCCGCCCGTCAGGCACTGATCGGCGGGCTCGTCCCCGGGGAGGAGCGGACCGGGGTGCTCGCCCGGCTCCAGTCGACGCTCAACGCCGGGTTGGCGGTCGGTGCCGCACTCGGCGGCGTCGCGCTGACCGTCGGCACCAGGACGGCCTTCCTTGCCGCGTTCGCGCTCACCGCACTGGGCTTCCTGGTGGCGGGACTGGTGCTGCGCCGCCTGCCGGAGGTCGTGCCGCAGGCCGCGCCGGAGGCCGACCGGGCGGGCCGCGACGGGCCCGGGCTCGCGGTGCTGGCCGACCGCCGGTACGCCGTGGTGACGCTGGTCAACACCGTGCTGTTGCTGCGGATGCCGCTGCTGAGCCTGGTGCTCCCGCTCTGGATCGCGGAGCGGGAGCCACGGCTCGGCTGGCTCGGGCCGGTGCTCTTCGTGCTCGACACCGCGGGCGTGACGCTCTTCCAGGTCCGCACGGCGCGGGCCGTGACCGGTCTCCGGTCGGCCGTCCGTGCCGTCCGCCGGTCGGGGGCGATCCTGCTCGCGTCCTGCGCGGTGTTCGCGGTGACGGCGGCCGGCGTTCCGGTCGGGGCGACGGCGGTGCTGCTGGTGGCGGCCACGGCGCTCCTGGTGCTCGGCGAGATGAAGCAGTCGGCCGGGTCCTGGCAGATCGGCTTCGACCTGGCCCCGGCCGACCGGCTCGGCCAGTACCAGGGCTTCTTCGGGACGGGTGTCGCGGTGGCGCGGACGGCCGGTCCGCTGCTGCTGACGACGCTGCTGCTGGAGGGGGGCGCGCCGGGCTGGCTGCTGCTCGGCGGGATCTTCCTGGCGGCCGGCTGCGCGATGGGCCCGGCCGTGCGCCGGGCGGAGCGGGACCGCCCGTGGCGGACGGGCCCGGTACCGGCCGGCCCGGTGCCGGCTCCGGCCGCGGCCGGTCGGTGAGGCGTGAACCCGCGCCCTGGAGAGGTGGGTTGACGGGGCGGACGGGCCTGCTGCCGCAGGGGTATACCACAAGGCCGGCCCGGTGTCGGACGACGCGGACACACGGCGGCTCGTACCGTCGTGACCAGCACCGCGGCAGTTCGGCAAGGCCGGAGGCCACCCCCTTCGGAAGGGGAAGGACCGTCGGCGGCCGGGTGGTGGACGCGGTCAGGATCGACAAGGCCGCCACCTGCTGACGGACGGCCCTCCGGGGCCGGCGGGGCGTGACCAGCCCGATCTCGTCGGCGAGCACCACGGCCCGCACCCGGCCGCCCCGGGCGCTCGGGACGCTCGGCGGACCAGGCACCGGGGACCGCCCTGCAGGGTGGGGACGGCAGGGGCGCGAGGCCGGCCGGCCGTCAATCCTCGGGTCGACCCGTGGAGGACGTGATCGGCACCTGTCCTCGGCCGGCACCGCGTGATGTCCCGTCAATCGGTCGATTCATGGGGAGATTGACGCTGTGTCGACGCACTGCCGGAAGAATCTTCTGCCGTTCGTGGTCTTCCCCTCTTGACCGAGGGCTGACAGGCTGTGCGGGTTTGTAGAACCTGAGGAGGTTTCGTGTCCCGTCTCACCAGCGCGGCCCTGGCGGTCGCCAGTGCCCTCGCCCTCGTCGCAGGCAGCGCCGCCGCAGCCGTGGCCGCGCCGGATCCCGGCCCGAATGCCGAGGCCAAGGTGGCATCGGTCGACTGGAAGCCCTGCAACCCCGACCCGACGCAGCCGGATCCCAAGATCTACGACTGCGCCGTCTACCCGGTGCCGATCGACTACGACCACCCCGACGGCGAGACCATCGGCATCGCCATGATGCGCCGCCGGGCGGGCGACCCGGCCAAGCGGATCGGCTCGCTGTTCCTCAACCCCGGCGGTCCGGGCGGCAGCGGCTACCTGTGGGCGACCACGCCCCGGTTCGGCAAGGACGTGCAGGACCGCTTCGACATGGTCGGATTCGACCCGCGCGGGGTCGCGCGCAGCAACCCGCTCAAGTGCTTCACCACCGACGAGGAGGCCGCCGCCGTCAACGACCGGATGGTCGGCGTACCCGTCACCAGGGCCGAGATAAACGAGACCATCGACGCCACCGAGGACTACAGCGACGCCTGCTCCCGCAACGCGGGCCCGCTGATCGAGCACATGTCCACCATCAACGTCGTCCGGGACCTCGACCGGATGCGCCGGGCCGTCGGCGACGCCAAGCTGACCTTCGCCGGTTTCTCCTACGGCACCCTGATCGGCGCCACCTACGCGGGCATGTACCCGAACAAGGTGCGCGCGGTGATCGTCGACGGCAACGTCGACCCCAACCTGCGCATGCGCGACGGCGTCGAGTACGACAAGCAGCGCGCCGCCGGCTTCGAACTCGCCCTGGACCAGTTCCTCAAGCGCTGCGAGGCCGCGGGCGCGCCGCGCTGCGCCTTCGGTGCGGGCGACACCCGGGCCAGGTTCGACGCGATCCGCGACCACCTGCGCACCAGCCCGGTCACGCTGCCGAACGGCTCCCGGGTGACCCTCTCCAGCTTCACCAGCCAGGTGGCGAGCTCGCTCTACGCGCAGCGCCTCCAGGCGCCGCTCGCCCAGTCGATCCAGGCGCTGGACGACGTACTCCGGGCGCCCGCCGTGAACGGCCTGGCGGCAGCGGCCGCCCCGGCCGGCTCCGAGGCGGCCAACGTGCTCGCGGTGACCGCCCCGAACGCGCTGCGCGAGGCCCTGCCGGAGACCCCGTACTCGTCGGACGACTCGTACTACGGCGTCAACTGCCAGGACAAGCCGTACCCGTCCAACCCGCGGGTGTTCGTCGGTCTCGCCCGGGCCTGGGAGAAGGAGTCCCCGACCTTCGGCCGCTACCAGGCCTTCGACGGCCCCACCTGCTCCAGCTGGCCGGCCCCGGCACGTGACGCCGAGCGCTTCACCGGCCCGTGGAACCGCCGGACCGCCACCCCGGTCATGGTGATCGGCAACCTCTACGACCCGGCGACCAACTACCAGTTCTCGCAGCGGATGCAGCGGCAGCTCGGCAACGCCGTGCTGGTCTCCGTCGACGTGGTCGAGCACTGCGCGGTCGGCCGCAGCAAGGCGCTCAACGTGCTGGTCACCGACTACCTGGTGAACCAGAAGGCGCCCGCGCCCGGTCAGCTGCTCAAGCCCGACGCCGAGGCGTTCCCGCCCGTCGCCTGACACCGTGCCGGTCCTCGGCGCCCCGCACGGCGGTGCCGACGCGCCGAGGACCGACGGCCCGCCCCGGGATCCGATTCCCGGGGCGGGCCGCTTCGTCGGAGGGGGAGCGGACGCGGGGCGTCAGACCTCGGTCAGCGGAACGTTCGGTGGCTACTGGTCGTATCTCAACGGTGGATTGCCTGCTCTGGGAGCGGGACGTCGCAGGTTCGAACCCTGCCGACCAGGCACTCTGAGAGCCGTGCGGGTACGCTGGCCGGCATGGCCGACGAACAGACCCCGGGCGACCGTCAAGCACTCCGGCGGCTCCGCATGGAACGGATGCGACGGCTGATGGACGCGGCGCGGAACGGTGAGTCTGTCGCCACCGAAGACCCCGACGGCGTGTCCCACGTAACGCAGCCGCCCGCCGTTGACGAGAGTCAGCAGCTCGCCGAGGTCCGGCGACGCCAGAAGCAGTCACCCGGAGACGGCCGAACGGACTGACTCCTGCTGCCTCCATGATGCGCCTGGAAGTACCGGGCAACGCGGCACAACCGACGTCACGATGTCTGATGAGGTCGGCTTCACGCTGCTGGCGGTGACCATCGGCGACCCGACGAACGGCCACGCTGCTGGCGACGACGGCCAGGTGCTGCGTGTGGAGAACACCGGCTACCTGGGTGGCGCGCGGCATCGGCTCCGTTCTCCTGGATCAGGTGCCTGCCTCCGCGAACGGGGTGGATGGCGAACCCGGATCGGCGGCTGATCTCACTTCACCCCGGTTCAGACGGGGTCGGGCAGCGTCGGGACGACGCTGAACCGACGAATGGCGTCATCAGCGGTCGACCGATCCAGCAAACTGAGTTCCCACGGGCCGGTGTTGACGTCGAACTCCTTCCCGAAGCCGATCCACTTGCCGGTCATGCGCCGCCCCGTGGGGTCCACGAGCAGTTGAATCGCGCCGTGGTAGCGGGCCCCCCGGTAGTAGCCGTCGTCGGCAGTCTGCTCGGTCCAGGTGCCCGTGACCACGTTGCGGTCGACGGTCAGGTCCAGGTGAAGTGGCGAATCGGCGTTCGACGAGGCGCCCGGTAGCGACGACGCCGCAAGCCGGTTGCCCCGTTGGGTGAGCACCACGTGGTGCGGCCCCGAGTACGTGTTCTCACGGCTACTGCTGAAGTACTCGTAGTGACTGAGCCAGACCCCGCTGTAGTCGCCCCCCGTGGGGGCGGGCAACGGCTGAGGAGTCGGGAACGAGCGGTCGGAGGTCATGTCGTGACCTCCAGTCCCGTCGTCCGTGACTCGCGGGGGTAGCTGAGCCGACGTGAAGCCAAGGCGGTCGGCGGACACGTTGGTCACGGCCTCCAGCGCTCGAAGGTACACGGGTCGAGGCGCACGAACCTCCCCGGACTCCCAGCGTTGCACAAGCCGCTTGCTGGCGTCGTTGGGTTCGCCCAACTGCTCGCCGACGTCGCGCAGCTGGCGGGCAGGTTCGTCCTGACTGAGGTCGCACCTCTGAATCCAAACCCCAAAGGGGGCTCTGGGAAACCTAAATGACGGCCTGTCAAAGCAGTGGTAGTGACGCCCGGTCGGCGTCGAAACGGCCGTGCCGAACGCGCCACGATCAGCCTTGTCCACCCCGTGACGTTATGGACTGCAAGGGGTGTCTCATGTCAGGGGTGGGAGAGGTTGTGCGGGAGGCCGGTGTCGGTGGCAGGCAAGCTGTGCCCCGGCTGCCGCACAGTGACCTAACACTGCGTGACGCGAATCCCCTTCGACCGCCATGGTTCCGGCGCTTCCTCGGCGTCGGCGAGTCGCTGGATCCATGCCAACTGGCTCTCGAAATACTGCCAGTACGGCGTGGGACCGGTCGCAGTATCTCCCTTCCCGAAGACGAGAATCGGCCCGTCCGTGCCGCGCTTTCCGTGCCCGTAGATCATGACCCGCATCGTGTCATCGATCATTTCCATGGCAAATGAGCAAGGAAAGTTGAAAAGGTAGATCTTGAAGTCGCCGCCGCGCCGGGCGGCCTCGGTCAAGGGGGTTAGCACCTCGTGCATGTACCGTGCGGGATCCTCCATGGCTGCCTCCGCCGGCTCCAGTCGATACCGGTCCTTCCTGGAGGCGCAGAAAGGATCCATGATGAAGACCCTGATCGGAACCTCGTGCGACGTGGAGACAAGGAGGCTCAGAAGTTCTTCACTGCCATAGAAGTTGCGCGTCAGACCGAACATCGTGATCCGCAACCGAGCCTCACGGATGCGCTGGACCAGATCGGCCTTCGAGTCGGTGTTGGTGATCGGAAAGAGGTCATGGAGTCCAGCCGGCTCCAGATGTCCCAACATGCGTCCACTGTAGTCCCGGCCGAAACCCAACCGGACCGACTATCCGGAGGCCAAGCGTTCGCCCGGCTGTCGACCCGTGGACCCACCTCCTCCGAATTCCACGGAACGGGCTGGCCAGCGTTGTCCGGGCGGGCGCCTCTCTGCTCCGCTCCCGGAGAGGATCACCCGCAGCGTCGGAGCGATCATCTCGGCTCGGCTGTCGAAGCTGCCGGGAACCCCCACGCCTCCCGTGTCCGACGCCCCTCCGCGCCCGGATCGCTCGCAGTCGCCCCGAAAGCAGTCTCACGAGTGCCATGGGCGGGGGGTGGTGCGGGAGGCCGGTGTTGAGGCTGAAGGTTGTGTTCTCTCCATAGAGACTGGCGGACGCTCGGCGTTCTACGCTGAGCCCATGGCACTAGATCCCGCCCTGCCTGTCGGCCGGCGTATCCAGTACTACCGGGAGCGCGCCGGGAAGAGCCGAGTCGTGTTCGCGGCGCTGCTTGGCCGGTCGCCCTCTTGGCTGAAGCAAATCGAGATCGGCGTCCTGTTGCCGCCGCGCCTTCCTGTGCTGATGCGCATCGCCCAACACCTGGGGATCGATGATCTCTCGGCGCTCACTGGTGACGTCAGCATGCCCCGGTCACTGTACTCCGAGATAGAGCACCCCGCGCTGGCCTCGGTTCGCCGAGCCGTTGACAGCGCGCCGCTCGGTACCGCGGGCGGGCCGGCTCCGCAGCTGGAGCACATCGCGGTACAGCTTTCGGAGGCATGGCGGACGAGGATGACGCGGGGCGATCACCGCACGGCGCTGGCAGAACTTCTCCCTCCGCTCGTCTCGGCCGCCTCCGTGGCCGCATCGCATCCGGGGTGTGTCGATCGACGCCGTGCGGAGATCATGTACGCCTCCGCGCTGAACCTGACGCAGATGTACGCAGCATTCCAGGGGGATGGAAACCTCGTCTGGCGGGTGGCGGAGCGGGCCCTCGCCACGGCGCGCGCGTCCGGTTCTCCAGCGGCCATCAGTCAAGCGTGCTGGTTCCTGGTGGAGGCGTTCCGCAAGGCGGGACAGTGGGAGAGCGCACAGACCCTCACCGAGGACGCACTCAGGCTGTTGGACCCCGTGAGAACGGAAAGCCCTGCTCTCGCCTGCGCTTGGGCTGACATGGCTTATCACGCTGCCATCACTCACGCTGTTGCGGGGGAAGGTGGTGACGCCTGGAGGTGGATCGACCGTGCGTCCGCCGTCTCCGAGATGCTGCCGGTCGGTCACTGGAGCGCGCCGACATCAGGATCCCGGCAGGCTGCTGCGCTGCACTCGGTGACGGTGGCTGTGGAACTGCGGCAGAGCGGTACGGCCCTTCGGTGGGCACGACGGCTGCCCGACGCTGACGTAGTGGCGGTTCCGCGCCGGGGGAGGCACCTCATTGAGGTGGCCCGGGCACACGCGCTGAGGGGGGAGACGGACAAGGTTGCGGAGCGGTTGACCACCGCTGTGGCGGTTGCCCCGGAGACGGCGCGATGGAACGAGGAAACCCGTTCCATGGTGCGGACCTTGATCGACGGTGGCCCCGCCGATCACGCGGCCGGCCGGAGACTTGCCGATGCCATCGGGATGGCCGCCTGAGAACAGGGGGCAGATACTCTGCCCCTCCTCCCCGTAACGAGCCCGTAGCGTCGTGTGACGAAACGGGCTCTTTGCGTGAAGGGGCGAACGAATGGCGGCGGCAAGACAGCGGAAGCAAGGGCAGATTGACGACCCGAGGCGACCGTTCCCCGGACGGTCGGGCGGGACGGTCAAGGTGCCCAGCGGTTGGCACCCTTTGGACGACTACCGGTCGGCGCCGCGAAGCGACTTCACCTCGACCGGCGAAGCCCTCCAGCGGGACGCGATCCTCGCGCACTGCGAGTGCGTCACCTGTGTCAGCCGGCGGTCGGTATGACGGCCCGCAGGCTGGAGCCGGTCGACCCGTGGACCCACCTCCTCCGAATCCCACGGAACGGGCTGGCGAGGGTCATCCAAGCGGGCGCGGAGGCGGAGAGCAGCACGCTGGCATCGTCGTCCGACGCTCCCCGCCCGGTTCGCGGCCGGTGGCGGTTCATGGACTGGGTGCTGCGGATCGACGTGGAACCCGACCGGCCCCCGGTCCTGCACCGCTACCGGTGCGAAGGGGAGTCCGAGGACGGCC
This sequence comes from Streptomyces sp. BE20, assembly GCF_036322525.1. Taxonomy (NCBI): domain Bacteria; kingdom Bacillati; phylum Actinomycetota; class Actinomycetes; order Kitasatosporales; family Streptomycetaceae; genus Streptomyces; species Streptomyces sp. BE20. The sequence continues at coordinate 75,248 of NZ_JAQYWW010001005.1, forward strand.
GGCCGTGCGCGGCGCAGAGCCCGGTCACGGAGTCGTTCGAGGTCGCACAGCAGTGGCCCGGGAAGCACTTGCGGGACCACCAGGATCACCGGAGCTACGCGCACGTCGTGACGACGCCGTGGGTCATGGTGCCGAAGGACGAGCTGTGATCACGGAGACCGGGCCCGAGGTCGTCAACTGCCTGGTGTGTGCCGCGTGGGCAGCGCTGGAGCAGGTTTCCGAGGAGGCCGAAGACCACTCCCGGGCTGTCGACGCCCGGATCCACGCCGCACGACACCGTGAGGCCGAGCACGGTGGATGACGACGGCATGGAGGACTACCGAGGCCCGTCACCGGGCCCGTTGGTCCCGACCCGCCCTTGAGCGATCAGCACCGCCAGGCCGCCAAGGCCCACACGAACGACGCGCGGGAGAAGAGCGACAACGGCAAGGCCGCCGGGAAGTCGACCACTCACGCCAACAACGCCGACACCACGGCTGCCCGCCTGGGGCGCCAAGGGGGTTGAGCTCCCGTCCCGGCAGCCGGATCGTGGCAGAGCAGCCACCGGGACGGAAGGGTGGAGCAGAGCCCCCGGACAGCGGGCGCTGTCCGGGGGCTCGGTGCCGAACCGGCGTGAGGATCACGGACGGTCGGCTATCGAGCCGGAGTGCCGGACGTGTCTCAGACGTCGCCGAGCGGAACGTCCGGATCCGTCAGCCGGTCCACGTCCACCGTCCGCTGTGACCGGATCAGGTTGCGGATCGGATCGACGACGTCCCAGATGTTCACGTTCATGCCCGCCAGCACCCGGCCGTCCTTCAGCCAGAAGGCGATGAACTCCTTCGCCTTCACGTCGCCCCGGAACACCACCTTGTCGTAGCCGCCCGGCTCCACGTAGCCGACGTACTCCATCCCCAGGTCGTACTGGTCCGAGAAGAAGTACGGCACCCGGTCGTAGGCGGCGTCCTCGCCGAGCATCGCCCGCGCCGCCGTCTGCGGCTGGTTGACCGCGTTGGCCCAGTGCTCGACCCGGATGTGCCGGCCGAGCTGGGGGTGGAAGGCGTTGGCGACGTCACCGGCCGCGTAGACGTCCGGGTCCGACGTCCGGAGGTGCTCGTCGGTCTTGACGCCGTTCTCGATCTCCAGCCCGGCCGCCTCGGCGAGTCCCGTGTCCGGGGCGATGCCGATGCCGACCACGACGGCGTCCGCCGCCACCGACGAGCCGTCGGCCAGCCGGACACCCGTCACCTGCCCGTCCTCGCCGGTCAGTTCCGCGACCTTCGCGCCGAACCGCAGGTCCACCCCGTGGTCGCGGTGCAGGTCGGCGAAGACCTGGGCGACCTCGCGGCCCAGCACCCGGAGCAGCGGGAGTTCGGCCGCCTCCAGGACGGTCACCTCGGCGCCCGCCGCCCGGGCCGCCGCCGCCGTCTCCAGGCCGATCCAGCCGGCCCCGATCACCACGATCCGCCCGCCGGACCGGAACGCCGCCCGGAGCCGGTCGCTGTCCTCGACCCGGCGCAGGTACAGCACACCGTCCTGGTCGGCGCCGGGCACCGGCAGCCGGCGCGGCACCGAACCGGTGGTCAGCAGCAGCTTGGCGTACTCCACCCGGCTGTGGTCGGCCAGCGTGACGGTGTGCGCCGCCGGGTCGATCGCGGTCACCGCCGTGCCCAGGCGCAGGGTCACGTCGTGCTCCGCGTACCACTGCGGGGGATGGACGTAGATCTTCTCCCGCGCGGACTTGCCGAGCAGGTAGCCCTTGGAGAGCGGCGGCCGCTCGTACGGGCGCTCGTGCTCGTCGCCGATCAGGACGATGCCGCCCCGGTAGCCGGCCTCGCGCAGTGCCTGGGCGGCCTTCGCGCCTCCGAGGGAGGCGCCGACGATGACGTACGGGTGTTCCGTCCCGCCGTCGCCCGTGCCGCCGGTGGTGCCCGTGCTGTTCGTGCTGTCCGTGCTCATGGTGAACTCCTCGCTCTCCGGCCGGAATCACGGACAGCCTGCCGTCGCCCGGCGGGGCTGTCGAGACCGCACTCGGGCGCGCCGCGCGGGCTCCCCCGAACGGGTGACGAGGACCGGGCGGCGGCCCCACCGCGTACGGACGGTCCGGAACGGCGGGGACGGAGCGGGGCGGGGGGCGGAGTCAGGGCGTCACGGTGACATCGCGTCGCGGACCAGGGCGGTGTCGGTGAACTGCTCGAACCGGACGATCCGGCCGCCCCGCACCGTGAAGTGGTGCGCCACCCGGATCGCCAGCGACCGGCGGGTCGACCGGTGGACGGCCGTGTAGCGGGCCAGCACGACCACGTTCTCGCCGTCCACCACGTAGCGGTCGTCGTGCGCGGTCCAGCCCTCCCAGTCGGCGGCCAGCCGCTCCATCACCCCGCTGGTGACGCCCTTGGGCGTCCGGTACGTGCCGGCCAGGGGGAAGCCCGCCATCTCGGTCCACTCGACGTCGTCGGCGAGGGTGGCCCGCAGCGCGGCGAGATCGCCGCGCGCCGAGGCCAGGTACTGGCGGCGGACCACGTCGGCCGGCGCGTCGGACTCGGCGAACGCGGCGGTGGACCTCGGGATCTCGATCATCGCGTCTCAGCCCCAGGTCATCTCGCCCTTGGCGACCTTGGTCCCGAGGTCGACCGCCAAGGTCATGCCCAGCTCCGGGAACCTCCGCTCCAGCGCCTCCTTGGCGGACGCCGCGTCCGGCGCCCGGCCGACCTCCGTCTCGAAGGCCCGCAGGTAGTCGCGGGTGTGGTCGATCGGACCGGTGTCGGTGGGCGAGCCCGCCGTCCGGTGGCCGGCCGCCACGAACTCCGGTTCGAGCACCGCCATGTCGTCGAGCAGGCCGATCCAGGCCGCGCGCTGCTCCGGGGTCGGGGTGTCCGCCGTCCACACGTGCAGGCCCTGGAAGAGCAGGACCCCGCCCAGGACGGCGCGGTGGTGGTGCTGCCACAGGTAGTGCCGGTCGGGCAGGTGGAAGTCGGCGCCGCGCAGTTCGAACCGGTGTCCCTCGAAGACCAGCTCGTCGTTGTGCAGCACCTCGGGGCGGACCAGCCGGGTGGGCAGCTCGGGGCCCAGGTGCTCCCAGGCCGCGAGCTTGGTGTCGAAGGTCTCGTCGATGTGCTCGACGGTCAGGGCGGAGGCCAGGAACCGGGCCTCCGGGAAGACGTCCTGCACCTCCTGGGCGCCGAAGTAGAAGTCCGGGTCCCCGTGGCTGACGAACACCGTGGTGAGGCGCTTGCCGGTGGCCCTCACCCGCTCGGCCAGCCGGCGCCCGTCGGACCGGGTGAACCCCGCGTCCACCAGCAGGGCGTCACTCGGGCCGGTCACCAGCACGGAGGTCTTGTTCAGGGAGCTGTCGGGGCTGTCGATGATCTCGAAGTCGAGGGCGCTCATGCGGGTGTCCTTCCTCGCGGCCGGGCGCGTCGTCCCGCGCGGAGTGCGTCCACGCGTCGCCGCCCAGCATCGGCGACCGCGCGCCCGCCCGCACCCCGGGGCGGGCCGGCGGGTGGACGGCCCGGCGGCTGAGGGGCGGGACGGCCGGACGGTCGAACGGCCGGGCCGTCGGGGGTCACCCGGTCGGGGCGAGGCGGGTGACGGCCGCGGCGGCGAGCAGGGTGGTGGCGGCGAGGACCCCCCAGAGGACGCCCGGGCCGACGGCCAGCAGGGCCGTCAGGGCCGCCGGGGCCAGCGCGCGGCCGACGCCCATCGACAGCTCCCAGCGGGCCAGCGCCCGGCCGAGCTGCTGCGGCGGTGCGGTGGCGGCGACCAGGGCCGTCCCGGAGCCGGAGTAGAGGATCTCGCCGAGGGTGAAGAGCACCGAGACGGCCGCCACGGTCGCGGCGCCTGCCGTGCCGCCGAGCGTTCCGGCCGCCCAGAACCCCAGGTACGAGAGCGCGAGGGCGGCGCCGCCGGCCGCCAGCACCGCGCGTCGGGACCGGTCGGCGAGGCGGAGCACCAGAGCCAGCTGGAGCGTGATCACCAGCACCGTGTTGCCCACGAACACCCCGGACGACCAGGCGGGGGAGGCGTGCAGGTGCAGTACCAGCAGGGCGGGCAGCGCCACCTCCAGCACGTCGAAGGAGAACGAGTAGGGAAGGTTGGCGAGGCTGAGCAGGGTGATCCGCCGCAGCTCGGGGCCCGTCGCGGCCGGGCCGGAGGGAGCGCCGCCGGCCTTCCCGGTGGCCACGGTGCCGCCGGTGCCCGGGGCGTCGGCCGCGCCGGGCGGCCGGCTCGTGTCGACCCGCAGGGAGTGGACCAGGACCGCCGCGACCAGGCAGGCGACGGCGGTCACCCCGGCGAGCAGCCGGATCGTGCCCGAGCCGCCGGCCACCGCCAGGGTGGCGAGCAGCGCGCCCGCGCCCAGACCGGCGTTGCGCAGCGTCCGGCCGGCCGCCAGCGCGGCGTCCCGGGTGCGGCCCTCGGTGAGCGTCGAGACCACGGCGGCGTGGGTGGTCGGCCAGGACTGGCTGCCGACGCCGAGCAGCACGGCGGCCGCGGTGAAGCCGGCCACCCCGTCGGACAGCAGCAGCGTCAGCGCGCCGGCCGCCCGGACCAGCAGGGTGGCCGCCGCCGGGAGGCTGCGGGCGCCCCGGTCGATCCAGCGGCCGGTGAGCGGGAGGACCAGCAGGCCGACGACCATGCCGGCCGACATGGCCAGGCCGGCCGTCCCGGCGTCCAGGGCCAGCACGCCGATGCCGTAGAGCAGGAGGAACGGCCGGAGCAGGCCGGTGCCGAGGGCGTCGACGACGAGGGCGGCGGCGTAGCGGCGACCGCCGGCGGCGGTGAGCAGGGAGATCAGGGCGGCCGGGCCCGCGGGGCCTCTCGGGCCCGGCCGACCGGCCGGAGGCTCTGCCGGAGTGGCCGCCGGAGCCGGAGCCGGAGCCGGAGCCGGAGCCGGAACGGTGCGGGGGTCGGGGACGTCGGTCGGGACGGTCGGCGCGGGCTGCTGCCGGGCCGGGCTCTGGAACGGGGTCATGGCCGGTACCGTCCGCCCGGACCCCGCGCGCGGGCACGTCGATTGACGAGTACCGTCAATCGACGCGGGTCGGCCGACGGGCGGGTGGCAGGATCAGGGCGTGAGCCTGACCATCGACATCACCTCCCTGCCCGACGAGCGCCTGATCTTCACCCCCTCGCCGCTGGCCGAGATGAGCGCGATGCTGCACGTCCTCGGCGAGCCGGCGCACCATCCCGAGCGGCACGGGTGGGCGGCGAGCACCACGGCGTCCGTCCCGCCCGCACTCGCCGAGCGGCTCGCCGAGGCGGACTTCCTCTGGCGCTCCTCGCGCGCCGACTTCCTCGTCCCCGGAATCCCCGGCGCCACCCTCGCCGACGAACTGGACGCCGTCGACCGGATCGACGACGAGCAGTACGTCCGGGCCGCGCTGGTGCTGACCTGCGGGGCCTCCCGCCTCGCCCACCGGATCACCTCGCCGCTCACCGACCCGGTGGCGCAGGAGCGGGCCCGCGAACTCGCGCTGGCGCGCGGCCCCCGGCAGGCCGACTTCGCGGACCGGCTGCTCACCGACCCGACGGCGGTCCGCGCCCTGGTCCGGCGGATGCTGGAGGACTGCGCGGAGGCGTTCTTCGCCGACGCCTGGCGGCGGGTGCTGCCCGACCTCGCGGCCGACGCCCGGCGGAAGACCGACCTGCTGGTGCGGTGCGGCGCCGCCGAGGCGCTGGCGGCGGTCTCCTCCTCGGTGGCGCTGGAGGACGCCGGCGGGGGACGGCGCCGGATCGTCGTCGACAAGTTGCAGGACAACGCCACCAACGGGGCCGGCGCCGGCGGCGTCACCTTCATCCCGACGGCGTTCGGCCGGCCGCACCTGGTGGTGGTGCACACGGCCGGGTGGCGGCCGGTGGTGCAGTACCCCCTGGCCGAGGACGGCGTGCCCGAGCCCGTCTCGCTGGCCGTCGTCCAGCAGCGGCTGGAGGCGCTCGCCCACCCCGTCCGGCTGCGGCTGGCCCGGACCATCGCGCGCGGGCCGCACACCACCGGCGAGCTGGCTGCGGCCTGGCAGCTCAGCGCGCCCGAGGTGTCCCGGCACCTGGCGGTGCTCCGCAAGGCCGGGCTGCTGGTCACCCACCGGCGCGGGCGGTACATGCTGTACCGGCTCGACCTGGCGGGCAGTGCCCGGCTCGGGACCGACCTGCTGGAGGCGGTGCTGCGCTGACGGCGGGCCGTGGTGACGGTGCGGCGTCATGACGGCGCCGCGTTGACGGTTCGGCGTGCGGAACACCGGGGCCGGCGGGCCGCGTGAGGGATCTGCCGCCGGACGGGGACGGTGATCGGGAACAGCGGTGTGACCTGCCACGTTCGAGCGGACATGACCAGTGACGCCGTGTCGGCGACCCCCCTGACCCCCGAGACCTCCGCATCCGCCGGGGCCGCCGGGCCCGAGATCCTCCGTTACGCCGCGTTCGCCACCGACCCGGGCGGCGGCAACCCGGCGGGCGTGGTGCTGGACGCCTCCGGGCTCTCCGCCGAGCGGATGCTCGCCCTCGCCGCGGAGGTCGGCTACTCGGAGACGGCCTTCCTGGTCCCCGCCGGGGCGGGCGGGTCCGAGGCCGAGGCCGGGGCCGGGGGGCGTTACACCGTGCGGTACTTCAGCCCGCTGACGGAGGTGCCCTTCTGCGGCCACGCCACCGTCGCCTCCGCCGTCGCCCTCGCCGAGCAGGTCGGTCCCGGGCGGTACGTCTTCGTCACCGCGGCGGGCGAGGTTCCGGTCGAGGTCGACGCGGGCGCGGACGGCACGCTGCGCGCCACCCTCACCAGCGTCGAGCCGTACGTCGAGGAGGTGGGCGGGGCGGACGTCGCCGAGGCGCTCGCGCTGCTCGGCTGGGCGCCCGGGGACCTGGACGCCGCGCTGCCGCCCCGGATCGCCTACGCGGGCGCCCGGCACCTGGTGCTGGCCGCCGCCACCCGCGACCGGCTGGCCCGCCTGGCCTACGACTTCGACGGCCTGGCCGCCTTCATGACCGCGCGTGACCTGGTCACCGTCCAACTGGTCTGGCGCGCCGGCCCCGAGGTCTTCCACGTCCGGGACCCGTTCCCGGTCGGCGGTGTGGTCGAGGACCCGGCGACGGGCGCGGCGGCCGCGGCGTTCGGCGCCTACCTGCGCGAACTCGGCGCCGTTGCGGACCCGGTGGTCCTCACCCTGCACCAGGGCGAGGACCTGGGCCGCCCGGGCGTGCTGCGGGTGGAGCTGCGCGAGGGGGACACCCGCGTGCGGGTGTCCGGCGCGGCGGTGGCGATCCGGTAGGCGGTGCGGCGGCCGGCCCGGCCGGTGGCGGTCCCCGTTCGCCCCCCGCGGGGGATGAACGGGGACCGAGTAGGGGCGAACAGGGACACGTGGGGTGCGAGCGGGCGGTGGGGTGTTACACCGTGGGCGGGCACACCAGCGTGCTGGTGACGGCGGGGGTGGGGACCTCCGCGCCGTCGTGGGACAGCGTGCCCAGTGCGTACTCGTAGTGGAAGTAGTGCGGGGCGAAGTCGACGACCGGGTGGACGGTGCAGTCGGAGGTCGCGGGGTACCGGAAGGACAGCGTGATGGTCCGGCTGGTCCCCGGATCGATCGGCACCTGGGGCGAGGTCAGGTTGAGGATCACCCGGCTGCTCTGGTAGTCGCACAGGCTCACGTCGCCGGTACATCCGACGAACTCCGCGCGCGCACCGGTTGCGGGCTGCGGGCCGACCTCGACCATCGGCAGCCACAGGTAGAGGAACTGCACGGCAGTGGTCTGCGGATTGGTGAACGTCACGGTCAGGTTGGCGACCTGGCCGGGTGTCACCGTGGCGTGGTCCACACTCAGGGCGAAGTGCGGCGCCAGGACGGCGGGCGCGGCGGTGGCCTGCCCACCGAAGCCCAGCAGGCTGAGGAACAGGACGAGTGCGGCGACGAGACCCGTGCGCTTCGTCGCCGAAGTGGTTGTCTGCATGGCTGGGTAGCGTAGGCAGCCGCGCCCCCCGCGTCTGCCCCGCACCCGGAGAACCGGCCATGATCCGCACCGGCCCCGGACGGGGCGGTAAATCGCTCGCGCGGATGGGATGAGCTGGGGGAACATGCCCGGATGCGAGCGAACGGTCGGACGGTCAGCGTCCACCTCACCCACGGGGACGACTACCTGGGCCCGGTGGGCCCCTTCGAGCTGGCGGAGGCGTGGTGGTCGTCGGCCGGGCCGGTGGCCGAACGCGTCGCGGCGGAGGTCGGGGTGCCCGTGGTGGTGGTCCGGCTCACCGGGGTGACGGGCGGTGAGGGGGGCGGCGGCGGACACACCGTCTACCACGTGGAGACGTGGGAGTGCCCGGCCGCGGCGGCGCCGCGGCCTGCGGAGCCCGACGTCGCCGCACTCCTCGGACCCGCCGAGCGGCGGGCGGGCTGGGCCACGCCGTCAGGGCTGCGCGAGGCGCTCGCCTGGGCGGAACGGGAGCTGGCCGCGGCCGGCCGCCCGGCCACCGGTCGGGCCGAGCAGGTCCGGACGTGGAACCTGTCGGGGCTGTTCCGCTTCCCGACCGCCGCCGGACCGGCCTGGCTGAAGGTGATCAACCCTGCGTTCAACGCCCGCGAGGCGGACGTGATCGCGCTGTTCGGGGCCGTGGACCCGGCGCTGGTGCCGTCGGTGATCGCCGCCGACCCCGGCGCCGGCCGGCTGCTCCTGGACGAGGTCGCCGGAGAGGACTGCTGGGGCCCCTCGGAGGCGGAGGTGGCCGGCGCCGTGTCGCGGCTGGTCACCTCCCAGGCGGTGCTCGCGGCCGACGGCCGGGCCGCCGCGGCCGGTCTGCGCGACCGGACCCCGCGCGCGCTCGCCGCCGGGGTCGACGGCCTGCTGGACCGGTTGGAGACCGAGTCGGACCTGACGGCCGACGAGCTCGCCGCCGCCCGGGTGCTCGCCGCCCGGCTGCCCGCCCTGGTCGAGGAGCTGGCCGCCTGTGGGTTGCCGGAGACCCTCGTCCACGGTGACTTCCACCCCGGCAACTGGCGCTCCGACGGCGGAGATCCGGTGGTCATCGACTACGCGGACTCCTGCCTCGGCCACCCGGCCATGGACGGGATGCGGCCGCGCGCGTTCGTGAGCGAGGAGGGATGGGCGCAGGTGGTCCGGGAGTGGGCGGGCGCGTGGCGGGCGCAGCTCCCCGGCTGCGAGCCGGAGCGGGCCCTGGACCTGGTCGGCCCGCTCTACCACCTCGCGTACGCGCTCCGGTACCAGGAGTTCCTGGACCACATCGAGGTGAGCGAGCGTCCGTACCACGAGGGCGACCCGGCCTCGGAGGTCCGGCAGGCGCTGCGGGCGGCGGGCTGACGCCCGACGGGTGCGGTGCCCGCCGTGCGGCCGTCGTCGCTCCGGGCCGGGGGCTCCGACGGCCGTCGGCGTTCAGGTCGGCCCGGGATCAGTCGGTCGGGCTGATCGGGCGGCCGTCGTGGGCTGCGTACAGGGCGAGCGCCTCCACCGGACAGAAGTCGACCGCGTCGGTCAGCTCCGGTGTCAGGTGTTCTCCGGCGAGACCTTCGGGGAGGTGGCCGGAGAACTCCCCGGAGAACTCCGCGGCGAGGTCGCCGTCGGCGTCCGCGAACGGGCCGTTCAAGGGCAGGGCGAGCCCGTCGGCGCCGAGGGTCAGGGAGCCGGGTGCGGTGTTCGCGCACATGGCCGAGCCGATGCACCGGTCCCGGTTCACCCGGACGACCACCACCGGCTCGGCCGCGTGCGTGGCGACCTGGGCGGCAGTGGCAGTGGCAGTGGCAGTGGTGGCAGTGGCGGGGCCGTGAGCCGGTCCCGGCCCCGAGCCCGTCCGAAGGCCCGGCTCGGTGACCGGACGGCCGGCGGCCGTCACCAGGCGACCTGGAGGCTCTGCGGGCTGCGGGTCAGCAGACCGCGCCGCCAGCCGATGGCGTCCGCCGGTTCGGCGAGCCGCAGCGAGGGGAGCCGGCGGGCCAGCCGGTGCAGCGCGAGCTCCAGCTCCATCCGGGCCAGCCAGGCGCCCAGGCAGTGGTGCGGACCGGCGCCGAAGGTGAGCATCGGCCCGGCGAGCGGGGAGAACAGCTCGGTGAGCAGGTCCCCGGTGAACACCGACGGGTCGGTGTTGGCGGCGTCGGTGCTGGCGGCGACCACGCTGCCGGCGGGGATCAGCACGCCGCCGATCTCCACGTCCTCGACGGCCCGCCGCAGCAGGCCGGGCAGGACGTCGGCGTCCCCGAGCGGGACGGCGCGCAGCAGCTGCTCGGTCGCGGCGGCGGCGCTCCGCTCGTCCGAGGCGAGCTGCCCCCAGGCGTCCCGGCCGTCGCCGAGCAGGTAGACGACGGCGTTGCCGAGCGAGGTCATGGTGGTCTCGTGCCCGGCCACCACGAGGCCGATCACCAGCGAGACCAGTTGCTGCTCGGTGATCCCCGGGGTCTCGGCGGCGGCTGCGAGCAGGCCGCTCACCAGGTCGTCGCCGGGGGCGGCGCGGCGTTCGGCGATGAGGTCGGCGCCGAAGGCGGCGAACTCGTCCATGGCGGTCCGGATCGCCTCCGCCGAGTAGGCGGAGGTGGAGAGGGCGTGGTCGCTCCAGTGCGCGAGGCGCTTGCCGTCGAGGCCGTCCAGGCCCATCAGGCGGCTGATGACGGCGACCGGCAGCGGGCGGGTGTAGCCGGCGACGACGTCGGCGGGGGAGCCCTGGTCGATCAGCTCGTTGAGCAGACTCTCGATCACCGAGGCCACCCACGGGCGCCAGCGGGCCGTCGCCCGGGGGGTGAAGGCGCGCTGGACGGTGCGGCGCAGCCGCTGGTGTTCGGCGCCGTCTATGTTGAGCATGCTGGACGGGTCGTCGAGCAGGTTCGGGGTGCGGGAGACCGGCGGGGCGCCGGGCGCGTAGAGCGTGGACCGGCCCAGGCGCTGGTCGGTGAGCACCTTGCGGACGTCGGCGTGTCGGCTGACCAGCCAGACCGGGGTGCCGGTGGGCAGCGCGGCCAGCCGGGGCGGGCCGGGTGCGAGCAGGCGCAGGCAGTGCAGGGGCGGCAGCACGGCGGACGCGGTTCCGGGGTTCGGGTCGGTGCCGGTTCCGGCACCGGTGGCACTGTTCTCGGCGGACATCCGTACTCCAGACTCCAGGGCGGTGGCCGCGGGGCGGCGGCCGTGCGGGGGGTGGATCCGGGCGGTGCGCGGGGACGGCAGGGCGGTTGACGATGTGCCGGTCGGCCAGGTTCGGTTCGACCGTACGTGGGCGACGGGCCACAGTCAGCTACGATTCCAGCCAACGCCGGGGCGCCGAGAGCACGTTGACGGGCGCTCGGCAGCGCTCGCGCGCCCCGGCGGGCGGCCGGTTCCGCCCGTCGCACGGACCGGTTCCGCCGTCCTCCCGGCCCCCGCGCCGAACCCGGCCCCGGGTGCCTCCGATCCCGTGGTGAGCCGGATCACCGGAGCCGTTCCACGGAAGGCCGCCGGGCCGGACGCTAGGCTTCGTGGGCGAGTCGTCGGACTCGCGTCGACGCAGGTCAAGCCGGTTGCAGAGTCGCGCCGGCCGACGGAGGTGGAATCGGATGGCCCAGCAGGTCAAGGCAGTCATCGCGCGTGCCAAGGGCGCGCCCGTAGAGGTGACGACGATCGTCGTCCCCGATCCCGGGCCGGGTGAGGCGGTGGTGCGGATCCAGGCCTGCGGTGTCTGCCACACGGACCTGCACTACCGCGAGGGCGGCATCAACGACGAGTTCCCGTTCCTGCTGGGCCACGAGGCCGCAGGCATCGTCGAGTCGGTCGGCGAGGGCGTCTCCGAGGTCGCTCCCGGTGACTTCGTGATCCTCAACTGGCGCGCCGTCTGCGGCCAGTGCCGCGCCTGTCGGCGCGGGCGGTCCCAGTACTGTTTCAACACCCACAACGCCAAGCAGCGGATGACCCTGCTGGACGGCACCGAGCTGTCCCCGGCCCTGGGTATCGGTGCGTTCGCGGAGAAGACGCTGGTCGCCGCCGGTCAGTGCACCAAGGTGGACCCGGCCGCCGAGCCGGCCGTCGCCGGCCTGCTCGGCTGCGGCGTGATGGCGGGCATCGGCGCCGCCATCAACACCGGCAACGTCGGCCGGGGCGACACGGTCGCCGTGATCGGCTGCGGCGGCGTGGGAAGCGCGGCCGTGCTCGGCTCGCGGCTCGCCGGCGCGGCGAAGATCATCGCGGTGGACATCGACGACCGCAAGCTCGCCACCGCCGAGAAGCTCGGCGCCACCCACACCGTCAACTCGAAGGACACCGACCCGGTCGAGGCGATCCGTGAGCTGACCGGAGGCCACGGCGCCGACGTGGTCGTCGAGGCCGTCGGCCGGCCGGAGACCTACCGGCAGGCCTTCTACGCCCGCGACCTGGCCGGCACGGTCGTCCTGGTCGGCGTGCCGACGCCCGAGATGCAGCTGGAGCTGCCGCTGCTGGACGTGTTCGGGCGCGGCGGCGCGCTGAAGTCCTCCTGGTACGGGGACTGCCTGCCCTCGCGGGACTTCCCGATGCTGATCGACCTCTACCTCCAGGGCCGCCTCGACCTGGGCGCGTTCGTCACCGAGACCATCGAACTCGACGCGGTGGAGCAGGCGTTCGAGCGCATGCACCACGGCGACGTGCTCCGTTCGGTGGTGGTCCTGTGAGCGGCGCGGCCCGGATCGACCGGCTGGTCACCGCCGGCACCTTCGAACTCGACGGCGGCAGCTGGGAGGTGGAGAACAACGTCTGGATCGTCGGCGACGACGCCGAGGCCGTGGTGATCGACGCGGCCCACGACGCCGAGGCGATCGAGGCGGCGCTCGGCGGGCGACGGCTGGTCGCCATCGTCTCCACCCACGCGCACAACGACCACATCGACGCCGCTCCCGCGCTTGCCGAGCGCACCGGCGCGCCGGTCCTGCTGCACCCGGACGACCTTCCGCTGTGGAAGCTGACCCACCCCGACCGCCTCCCGGACGGCGAGCTCGCCGACGGCGGGCGCATCGAGGTGGCCGGCACCACGCTGACCGTCCTCCACACGCCCGGCCACGCCCCGGGGGCGGTCTGCCTCTACGCCCCCGACCTGGGCACGGTGTTCACCGGCGACACCCTCTTCCACGGCGGGCCCGGTGCCACCGGCCGCTCGTTCTCGCACTTCCCGACCATCATCGACTCGATCCGGGACCGGCTGCTCACGCTGCCCGGGGAGACCGTCGTCCGGACCGGCCACGGCGACCCGACGACCATCGGCGCCGAGGCACCCGCCCTCGCGGAGTGGATCGCCCGCGGGCACTGACCCGGGGGAGCCGCCGCAGGGGTGACCGTGCGGCGGCGTGGACGCGGCCCGGTGCGCCCCGCACCGGGCCGCGCGCGTGCCCGGCCGCGGGTGCGGGCCGGACCCGCACGGGCCGGTCCCGCCGGGCGGCCGGGACCGGCGGCGCCGGAGGAAGCCGGTGCCCGGTGAGCGGAGCGTCCGGTGGGCGGGGCGCCCGGTCCGGCGACGTACGATCGCGGGCATGGCCCATGATCCACGCGAGCTCGACGAAGCCTTCCTCGCCTTCTGGCAGGAGCGGCACATCTCCACGCTGACCACCCGGCGGCCCGACGGGACGCCGCACGTGGTGCCGGTGGGGGTGACGTACGAGCCGGAGGCGGGGATCGCCCGGGTGATCAGCAGCCGGACCAGCCGGAAGGTGCAGAACGTGCTGGCGGCAGGGGCGGAGGGCATGCGGGTGGCGGTCTGCCAGGTGGACCGGGCCCGCTGGTCGACGCTGGAGGGCGTGGCCGTGGTCCGGGACGAGCCGGCGGAGGTCGCCGAGGCGGTGCGGCGCTACACCGAGCGCTACCGCGAACCGCGGGTGAACCCGGACCGGGTGGTCATCGAGATCACCGTCGACCGGGTGCTCGGCCGGGCCTGAGACCGCCTCGACCGCCGGACGTACCTCCGGGGCCCCCGGCGAGCCCGACCGCCGGCCCGTCCGCCGGCGTGTCCCCCACCGCCTCCGGCGGTGGGGAGGCGTGCTTGTCGGGTCCACCGTCCGCTGGCAAGCTGGCGGGATCGCCCCGGAGTGCACCCGGGGCCCCGGGGCACGGTTCCGGCCGTACCCCCCCCCGCAGCGCCTGACGACGCCTCAGGAGGCCCTCCGTGGAACGCGACCGCTGCCCCGTCCGGCTCGACCCGGGCGGCCGTGACATCCACGGCGAGGCCCGCCGGGTCCATCAGGACGGTCCGGTGGCCCAGGTGGAACTCCCCGGCGGCGTGGTCGCCTGGTCGGTGGGCAGCCAGCGACTCGTCAAGCAGCTGCTGGCCGACCCGAACGTGTCCAAGAACGCCCGGCAGCACTGGAGCGCCTTCGCCGCCGGCGAGATACCCGCCGACTGGCCGCTGATGCTCTGGGTCGCGGTCGAGAGCATGTTCACCGCGTACGGCGCGGACCACCGACGGCTGCGCCGCCTGGTGGCCGGCGCCTTCACCGCCCGGCGCACCGAGGCGCTGCGCCCGCGCGTCGAGGGAATCGTCACCGGGTTGCTCGACGGCCTGGCCGCCGTCGCCGAGCCCGGCCGGGTCGTCGACCTGCGCGAGGGCTACGCCTATCCGGTGCCGATCCAGGTGATCTGCGAGCTCTTCGGGGTGCCGGACCACCTGCACGAGGGTCTGCGGAGGTGCGTGGACGGCTTCTTCGACACCACCATCACCCCCGAGGACGCCCACGCCAACGGCGAGCGGGTGTACGTGCTCCTCTCCGAGCTGGTCGCGATCAAGCGCGAGACGCCCGGCGACGACCTGACCAGCGGGCTGATCGCCGCGCGCGACGCGGACGGCGACGGCGGCTCGCTCACCGAGAAGGAGCTGCTGGACACCCTGCTGCTGGTACTCAGCGCCGGGCACGAGACCACGGTCAACCTGCTGGACAACGCCATCCACCTGCTGCTCACCCACCCCGAGCAGCTGGACCTGGTCCTGAGCGGGAAGGCGGGGTGGAGCGACGTGATCGAGGAGACCCTGCGGGTGCAGTCCCCCGTCGCCAACCTGCCGCTGCGCTACGCCGTGGAGGACATCCGGGCGGGCGGGGTGCTGATCGGCCGGGGCGAGCCGATCCTGGCCGCGTTCGCCGCCGCCGGGCGGGACCCCGAGGTGCACGGTGCCGACGCGGACGTCTTCGATCTGCGGCGCCCCACCAAGGACCACCTGGCGTTCGGCCACGGCGCGCACTTCTGCCTGGGCGCTCCGCTGGCCCGGATGGAGGCGCAGATCGCGCTGCCGGCCCTCTTCGAGCGGTTCCCGGACCTGGCGCTGGCGGCGGGGGCCGGCCTGGCGCCGGTGGAGTCCTTCATCTCCAACGGGCACCGGCACCTGCCGGTGGTCCTGGTCCCGTCCGCCCCGGGCGCGGGCCGGGCCGACGGCTGACACCCCGGGGCCGCGGGGGCGGGAGGCGGCGGGAGTGACGGGTGTTTATCGCGCGTTGATCGCCGTCGCCTAACGTCGGGGCATGAACGAGGGAACGACGGGGGACCAGGGCGTGCGGGCCCTGGCGGAGGGCCGGATGACGGCCGAGGACACCGACCGGTTCCGGGTGCTGCTGGCCCGGCTGGAGGATTCGCTGGCGGCCGACCGGCGGTCGGCGGGGGCGAGATCGGTGTCCCGGGATGTCTGAGGCCGGTGGCGGCCGTACCCGGGGAGCCGAGGTGCTGCCGCTCTGGGTGCGCGGTCCGGAGCACGCCGGGGGCGAGTTGCGGGAGGCGGCGCCGGCCGGCGCCGCCGGGCCCGTCGCGGGCGCGGCGCCGGCCGGACCGGCCGGTGAGGCGGGCTACTTCACGAAGCGGACGTCGGGGTAGGCGCGGGACGGCCGGTCGAGCAGCGGGCCCGGGCGGTCGCGCAGGTGCCGGTCGAGGAACGCGCCGAGGTAGGCGCGGGTGGCGGCCAGCGCGCGGGTGCCGCGGATCGTGCCGAAGCTCTCGTCGGCGAGCTCCGGCGGCAGCTGGTCGCGGACGCCGAACGCGTCGACCTGCCAGTGCACGTCCGAGAAGGAGAGGTGTCCTGCCTCGGGCAGGTCCAGCCAGCGGCGCCAGCCGCCGAGCCGGTTCCAGGTGTCCTCCCAGTTGGCCGCGGATTCAACCGAGCCGCCGAGCCGGGCGCTCAGCAGCAGGACCGGCCGGGAGAGGCCCTCGGCGGGCGGGACGAAGACGGTGCCGTCCAGGTTGGCGGCGGCCCGGATCCGGCCGTCCTCGCGCATCGCCTCCAGGGAGCCGGCCCCGCCGAGCGAGTGGCCGGCGGCGCCGATCCGCGCCGGGTCGATCGAGAGGCCGCGCACCGGGCCCCTGCCCGGGGCGGTGAAGCGGTCGATCACGAACCGGAGGTCGCGGGCCCGGCTGCGGGAGACGTCGACCCCGAAGGCCCACGGGTCCTCCGGCTCCCCGCAGATCAGGCAGGGTTCGATCCGGCCGTCGGGGAACTGCACGGAGGTCTCGTAGGTGTGGTCGACGACGGCGACCGCGTAGCCGCGGGAGGCGAGGTCCTCGGACAGGGCGGTCAGCGAGGTGCGGCTGTTGCCGAAGCCGGGGGAGAGCACGACGAGGGGGAGGCGTCCTCGGGCGGGCGGCGCGTCGGCCAGGGCGTTGGTCCGCACGGTGCTCGCGTCGAAGAGGCCCCGGTACAGGGCGTGGGACAACTCCGGTGACACGTAGGCCGGGTGGCTGCCGCGGGTGGTGCCGGCCGGGTACCGGACGGTGACCATCAGTTCGCGGGACGGCGTGCCGGCCCGCCACGGATCGGGCCGGCTGTCGTCCACCAGGCGGACGTCGGTGACGCCGACCGGCTGATGTCCGGTCGGGGCGGGGACCCGGGGCGCGCCGCCGGCCGGGGGGCGGTGGCCGGCGGCGCCGGGGGTCGGGGCGGGGGGTGCCGCGGCGGCGGCCGGACCGGCGAGGGTCAGCAGCAGGGCGACGGGCAGGCCGAGCAGGGCGGCGGAACGCCACCGAGTGGTCTTGGACATGACGCCACGTTAGGTCGGGTTCTCCGGGCGGCACGTCGGCCCGCCGGTGGACGGCGGCTACGCCGGGAGGCGGACCCGGCGCGGCCGCCCGTACGCCGGAGGTCCGGGGCCGGGTCCGCCCGTGGTGGGGGGTGGCGGCCGGCCGGGGCTCAGCAGTCGCAGCCGCACCCGTCGCAGCCGCACCCGCAGTCCGAGCAGCAGCTGCTGTTCTCCCCGCAGCACTGGCAGCAGTCGCAGCAGTCCGAGCAGTTGGAGCAGTCGCACTGGTGGCACCAGCCCTCGCGGCGTTCGCGGGAGAACGGGTCCTCGTGCTCGCAGCAGCACAGCTGGCACGTGCAGGCCATCAGGGCCCACATGGCGCAGCCGGCCAGCAGGTTGCGGCGGTCCGGCGGCGGGGAGCCGGGCGGGGTGAAGCCGGGGCCCTGCGGGATCCAGGGCGGGACGGGCGCGCCCGGGCCCTGCGGCGGGGCCTGGTCCGGGTCGTGCCGGGGCGGTGCTTGGTACGGGTTGGAGCCGGCGGGCGCGGTGTCGGGTGCGCCGGCCGCCCCGGAGCCGGTCCTGGTGCGGCAGGCGGCGGTGTGCGCGGCGGGGCCGAAGACCCGCTCGACGGCGCGTTCGGTCTCGTGGGCGAGCAGGACGTGCACCAGGGTGCGGTCGGTCAGCTCGACCTCGGCCAGTGCGAGGCGGATGCCGTGCACGGCGTCGCGGCAGAGGCGTTCGGCCTCGGCGCGGTCGGTCCCGGTCGCGGTGAGCGGGTTCCACGCGCCGCTCGCGGCGTCGGCGGCCTCGTCCTCGGCGGCGTCCAGCAGGTGCGCGAGGCGGCCGAACAGCCGCCCGGCCTCGGTCAGCGGTGCGGCGTTGCCCGGCCGGCCGGTCAGGACGGCGGTGTGCGCGAAGGCCGCGGCGGTGGCGCTCTCGGTGGGCTCGGTGACCAGCAGGACGGACCCGCCGACCTGCAGTCCGCGCTCCAGTTCGCCCTGGCGGGCCGCCGCGTCGAGCAGGACGGCGGTGTCGAAGCCGACCACCGACGCGCTGCCCGCGCTCCGCCGGTCCCACCGCCGGGTCACCGCGCGCGCCCCGGCGGCGACCGGGCGGCGGGCGAAGACGCCGTCCCGGTCCTCCACGTGGTCGCGGATCTTCACCGAGGCGAGGGTCAGCGAGACGGCGGCGGCGAGCCGGGCGCCCTCGCCCCGCGCGACGGAGGCGGTCCGCATGCCGCGCAGCGGGCAGGGCCCGGCGGTCCGCCGCCCGCCGGGGGCGTCGGCGGCGGCCTGGGCCTCGACCAGGACCGAGATGATCAGACCGTCGTAGTTGGTGGCGGTTCGGGCCAGCTGCCCGTGGTCGTCCCGCAGGGCGAGGCAGAGCCCGCAGAGGTGGGCCATCCACGTGGCCTGCAACCGTTCGGAGAGCCGGTGCCGACACGGTCTGATGATGCCGAACATGTGATCCCCCGTGATGCGCGTGGGCCGTCCGGCCCATGGTCGCGGACATCATATGATCGGCGGCCGGTGTCGCAGAAGCCCAGGTCGGCCACCGTGGAGCCCGGGTCGGCCACCGTGCCGTCCCGCCGGCGCCGGCGCCGACCGGCGGGAGTGCACGGCTCCGCCGCCCCGCCGTGGAACGGCCGGCGGGAAGCCCCGAAGGGGATCCCATATCCGGGATAGCATCGTGGATATGGGAATCGAGACGGCCGCCGACGAGCGGCTGGCGGGGCGGTTGGCCGAGTTGCGGGTCGAACGCGGGTGGACACTGGAGGAGTTGGCACGGCAGGCGGACGTCAGCCGGTCGACACTGTCCCGGGTCGAGCGGGCGGAGGTGAGCCCGACGGCGGCGCTGCTCGGACGGCTCTGCGCCGTCTACGGGCGGACCATGTCGCGGCTGCTCGCCGAGGTGGAGTCGGCGCCCGCGCGGCTGGTGCGGGCCGACGAGCAGTGGGTCTGGCGGGACGAGGCGACCGGGTTCGTCCGGCGGTCGGTCTCACCGCCGCACGGGTCGCTGCGCGCCGAGATCGTGGAGGGGCGGCTGCCGGCCGGCGCCGACATCGCCTACGACCGGCCCTGCGCGCTCGGCGTGGAGCACCACCTCTGGCTGCTGGAGGGCCGGTTGGACCTGACCGTCGACGGGGAGGCACAGCCGCTGGCGGCCGGCGACTGCCTGCGGTTCGTCGCCGAGACCACCCGCTTCCGTTGCCCCGGCCCGGAAGACGCCCGGTACGCGCTGGTGGTGGTCGTGCCGTGACGGCCACCACCGACCGCGCGGCGTCCACCCCGCCGGTCAAGGAGCGCTTCGACGCCGCCGGGCGGCGCGTGCTGCTGGTCTGCGTCGCGGGCGGCTTCACCACCCTGCTCGACCAGTCGGTGCTCAACACCTCGATCCCCGCGCTGCGCGAATCGCTGCACGCCCAGCCCGCCCACCTCCAATGGATCGTCGCGGGCTACTCGCTGGCCTTCGGACTGGACCTGATACCCGGGGGGCGGCTCGGCGACGTCAAGGGCCGCAAGTGGTTCTTCGTCTCCGGGCTCGCCCTGTTCACCGTCGTCAGCCTGCTCTCGGCGTCCGCCACCGAACCGTGGGTGCTGGTGACCGCCCGGCTGCTCCAGGGTGCCGGCGCCGGACTCGTGAACTCGCAGATGATCGGCACCCTCCAGGACGTCTTCAGCGGCCAGCTGCGGGCCCGTGCGCTCGGCCTCTACGCCGTCACCGGCGGGCTGGCCTTCGCACTCGGCCCGCCCGTCGGCGGCGCGGTGCTGGCGGTCGTCGGACCGGAGTACGGCTGGCGGATCACCTTCCTGCTCAACGTCCCGTTCGGGCTGGCCACCGTGCTGCTGGCCGCCCGCTACCTGCCGCGCCCGCGCCCCAGCGCGCGGCACGCCGACCTCGACCTGGTCGGCCTGCTGCTGGTCGCCGCGCTGACTCTCGCGCTGATGCTGCCGTTCGTCCAGCCGCCCGGCTGGACCGGCTGGCTCGGCTTCGCCGCCGGGGCGGTGCTGCTGCTCGGCGCGCTGGCCTGGTGGCAGCGGCGCTACGCCCGGGCCGGCGGCCACCCACTGATCCACCCGGCGCTGATCCGCTCGGCGCCGTACGCGCTGGGCACGGCGGTGGCGATGGCCCAGTTCGGCTCCTCGCTGGCGGCCGGGCTGGTGCTGACGATGTTCCTGCAGGACGGCCTCGGCCTCTCGCCGATGGGGGCGGCCCTGGTCTCGCTGCCCTCGGCGGTGGCCATGGGATTCGCCTCGGCGGTCGCCTGGCGGGTGGTCCAGCGGTTCGGCCGGCGGACCGTCACCGCCGGCATGACCGGTTCGGCACTGGTGATGCTGGCCGGCGGCCTGGTCGCGCACTGGGCTCCGGCCGGGCCGCTGCCGTGGCTCCTCGCGCTGCTGCAGCTGCTGGGCGGCGCGGCGGTCGGACTGATGACGGCGACCAACCAGGCGTACGTACTGCGCCACGCGCCGTCCGAGGCGGCCGGAGTGAGCGGGGCGATCCTGCAGATGGCGCAGCGGATCGCGGCGGCGGTCAGCATCTCCGCACTCTCCGGCGTCTACCTGCGGGCGACGGGCGACGGTGGCGGACACCGGGCCGCGTACGCGTGGGCGACCGCGGTCTGTGCGGCGGTGGCCGGCCTGGCGGTGGTGGCGTCGATGCTCGCCGGCCGGGCCGCGGGACGGGACGGCGGGACGCGGACCGGTGAGGCTCCGGAGCGGACGGCGGAGGAAACGCGGGAGGGGGGACCCGGATCGGGGGCGGGGGCGTCGGCCTCGGCGCCCGGAGCGGCGCAGGCGCCGGCCTCCGGCGCGCCGTCCGGATCCGCCTCCGGTGCGGGACCGGGAAATTGAGCGGCGGGCGAACGGCCGCTCCGTCCCCGGGCCGGCCGGGGCGCCGTACGGTGAGCGGCATGACTGCTCATCGCACGGTCGACCTTCCCGAGCTGTCCCTCGCCTACCGGGAGAGCGGACCGGCCGACGGCCCGCCGCTGGTGCTGCTGCACGCGCTCGGCGAGCGGGCCACCGACTGGGACGACGTCCTGCCCGCCCTGGCCCCGCACCACCGCGTCTACGCGCTCGACCTGCGCGGCCACGGTGACAGCGGCCGACCCGGCCGGTACGCCGTCGAGCTGATGCGCGACGACGTGCTCGGCTTCCTGGACGCTCTCGGGCTGGAGCGGGTCGACCTGCTCGGGCACTCGATGGGCGGCGTGGTCGCCTACCTGGTCGCCCAGGAGCGGCCCGAGCGGGTCGCCCGGCTGGTGCTGGAGGACGTCCCCGCCCCCCACCCGCGCCCGGCGAGCCCCGTGCCCGACCGGCCCGCCGGCCCGATCGACTTCGACTGGGCCGTGGTGAAGGCGGTCAAGGGACGGATGGACCGGCCGGACCCGCGCTGGCTGGAGCGGATGACGGCGATCACCGCGCCCACCCTGGTGGTGGCCGGCGGCCCGGCGAGCCACGTGCCGCAGGACCGGATCGCCGAGCTGACCGGGCTGCTCCCGGACGGGAGGGCGGTCACCGTCGAGGCCGGGCACCTGGTGCACCGGACCCGGCCCGCGGAGTTCGTGGCGGCGGTCGCGCCGTTCCTGGAGCCGGCGGGGTCCTGAGGCCCCGGTCGGCCGCTCCCGCGGGTCCGGCCCCGGACCGGCGGGAACGGCCGGACCGGGGCCGGGCCCCGGGGGGCGTCAGACCCCGTGCTCGGCCGGGAGCCGGCCCGCACGGATCGCCGCGACCAGCTCGGCGTGGTCCGCCTCGGTGCGGTCCGCGTACGCCACCGCGAACCCGGCGACCGCTTCGTCCAGCGCCTCGTTCTTGCCGCAGTAGCCGCTGATCAGGCCGGGGTCCGCGGTGTGTGCATGGGCCCGGGCCAGCAGGGCGCCGGTGATCCGGGCGTAGTCGTCCAACTGCGCGGGCAGCAGCGCGGCCGGGTCGACGCTGCCCTTACGGTTGCGGAACTGCCGCACCTGGTAGGGGAGTTCGTCCACCGTGGTCCAGCCGAGCAGGGTGTCGCTGACCACCTGCATGCGCTTCTGGCCGAGCACCACCCGGCGGCCCTCGTGGACCTCCGGCGTCGTCACGGGGTAGCCCGCGCGGGCCAGGTGGGGCAGCAGCACGGACGGCCGCGCCTCCTTCACCTGGAGCACGAGCGGCTGCTCGCGGTGGTCGGTGAGCAGCACCACGTACGAACGGGTGCCGACGCTGCCGGTGCCCACCACCCGGAACGCCACGTCCTGCACTCGGTAGCGGGAGAGCAGCGGGTGCAGTTCGGCCGGGACCGTCCGCACGTACGCGCCGAGCGCGGTGGCGACGTCGGAGGCCGTGTCGTCCGGCACCTCGCTGAGCACCGGGGGCGCCGCCGTGAAGCGGTGGCCGCCGTCCTCCGCCCGCACGGTCGACTTGGCGGCGAAGCGTGCGCTGGTGTTGCCGAGCGCCTTGGCGCCGACCCTCTCCAGGACCTCGGTGAGGTCGTGCGCCTGGGCGAAGGAGACCAACTGCTCGTCGGCGACGGCGTTCCAGGCGTCCAGCGCCGGCAGCTTGGCGAGCGTGCGCATGGTCCGGCGGTACGCGCCCGCCGCGTCGAACGCGGCCCGGCGGGCGGTGGTCTCGTCCGCGCCGACCGCACGGCCGGCCAGCACCAGGCTGGTCGCGAGCCGCTTGAGGTCCCACTCCCACGGGCCCGGGACGGTCTCGTCGAAGTCGTTGATGTCCATCACCAGGTGGCCGCGGGCGTCGCCGTACAGGCCGAAGTTGGCCGCGTGCGCGTCGCCGCACAGCTGGGCGGTTATCCCGCTGGTGGGGGTGACCGCGAGGTCGGCGGCCATCAGACCGGCCGAGCCGCGGAGGAAGGCGAACGGGGTGGCGGCCATCCGGCCCAGCCTTATCGGCACCAGGTCGGTGAGGCGGCCGGCGTTGGACGCCTCGATCGCCGCCACGGCGGACGGGCGGTCGTCGGACGGGGCGAACTCGGCGTGCCGCTCGCGCGGGGTGCGGGTGCGCAGCTCCTTGCCGCGGTCGCGGGACCGGCCGTCCTGGCGCGGCGCGAAGCCCTCGACGGCGAACCGCCGCCCCCGGCCCTGCCCGGCCTCCGTCGTGTCCGCCGCCACCCCGGACCCGTTCACCGCATCGGTCAGCTGCGTCACTGTGCCCCGCCCTGTTCTGTCGTTCCCGCCCGCGACCCGCACGGACCCGGTCCCACACGGACCGGCCAGCAGGTTACCGGGCCGCAGGCGCGGCCCGCCGGGAGGGAGGGACGTCGGGCGGGGCGGCGGCGGTTCCGTACGGTCCGCGGGAGACGGGGACGGGGCGCGGAAGGCGCCGCGGGGAGGCCGTGGCGACACCCCCGGCTCGCGGTCGCCGCCGCGGTCGAGTCCCCGATGTCGGCGGAGCGGCGCCGGCCGTCGGTGCCGGGTCCGGCGGCTGGTTAGGGTACCGGAATGGATGATCTTCGAGGGCGCGGCGCCGTGCGTGCGGTGGCCGTGGTGGCGGCGGTGCTGACGGTGGCGGCAGGGCTCGGGGTGCGCGCCGCGGTCGGCGGGGAGGTCGCCAAGTACGCCGGGGACGCGCTGTACACGGTGCTGGTGTACGCGCTGGCCGTGACCGCGGCGCCGGGCCTGCGGCCGGTCGCGGCCGGGGCGTGGGCGGCCGGGCTGAGCTGGGCCGTCGAGCTGTTCCAGCTCACCGGGGTCCCGGAGGAGCTGGCCCACCGCAGTGCGCTCGCCCGGCTGGTGCTCGGCTCCACCTTCAACCCGCCCGACCTGCTCTGGTACCTGGTCGGTGCGGTCCTGGCCGCGCTCGTGCACGCGGGTGCGGGGAGGGCCGGCCCGGCCGGCCGCCGGGTCTGAGGCAGACGCGGGCCGGGTCGGGCCCGGTGGCACCCCTGCGGCCGGGTGCCACCGCCGGTCGGGGCGCGGCGGTGGCGCGGCGGTGGCACTCCGGACGGATCCGGGGGCCGGTGGTCCGGTCGAGTATCCGACGGGGCGTCAGAGCGGCATGAGCTCCGGCCGCTTGGGCTCGACGTGGTCGCCCGAGGACTCGCCGCGCAGGCGGCGGCCGACCCAGGGGATCAGGTACTCGCGGGCCCACTGCAGGTTCTCGCGGCGCTGCTCGGCGGGGGACGCCACCGGCAGGACCGGCCAGGGTGCCTCCGGGTCCTGCGCGGTGCGCAGGCCCAGCGAGCGGGCGGCCAGCAGGGCGACCCGCTGGTGGCCCTCCGGGGAGAGGTGCAGGCGGTCCTCGCTCCAGGCCCGGCGGTCCTGGACGGCGCGGAGCGACCAGAGGTCGGCCACCTTGCAGCCGTGCCGGTCGGCGACGGCCCGCATGTGGCTGTTGTAGGTGGCGATCTTGCCGCGGAGGTGCTTCAGCAGCGGCACGCCGCGGGTGTCGAAGCCGGTGCAGATGAGTACCGTCCCTGCTGCCTCGACGAGTTGGACGACGGCGGCCTCGAACCGCTCGGCCACCTCGTCCGGGTCGCTGCCGGGTCGCAGGATGTCGTTGCCGCCGGCGCAGAAGGTCACCAGGTCGGGCCGGATGCGCCGGGCCTGCGGCACCTGCTCGGCCATGACCTGGTCGAGCAGCCGGCCGCGCACCGCGAGGTTGGCGTAGCGGAAGTCGCCCGGGGGCTGCCCGTCGGCGAGCAGCCCGGCGAGCCGGTCGGCCCAGCCGGCGAAGGCACCGCCGACGCCGGGGTCGTTGAGGCCCTCGGTGAAGCTGTCCCCGATGGCGACGTACGAACTGAGGTCAAGGGTCTCCTGGAGATTCGGCATGAAGGAGATAGTTCACTGTCTCAAGTAACCTACGCCACCGTAGGTGGCCGGTGGCGGTACGTGAGATCGGCCACGTACCGTTCGGGGAGCCCTCCGGCGGTGGGCGGGGGTGGTCCGGGAGGTCGGCGACGGGGCGGGCCGTACGACCGGGCGGGGCGTCAGGAGGTCTACGGCGGAGACCGGTTGCCGGTCTCGCGGGGCGGCGGCCCTTCCGCTTCCGCGGCCCGGTGACCGGCGGGCCGCCCGCCCTTCGGACCGGTCGGAGCCGGGCCGGTGGGTGCGCTCCCCGTGCGCCGGGGGACGCGCCGGCGGATGCGCCGGGTGCGCGGGGGACTGCGTCGTCCGGCGTTCCCGCGCGGGTGTACGAACGGCGCCGTCCGGGCAGCGGCCCTCTGGACTGCGCGGCACGGTCCCGGCGCCCGACCGGCCACCTCGCCCGGCGGCCATCGCCCCGCAGCCGTCACCGAGCACCGAGCACCTCGAACCCCTCACCCCCGGACGGCGGAGGTCGCCGCATGCCGAACCGAATCCCGGAGCGCGCCGCGAAACCGCGGCGCTACCTGATGTGCCGGCCGACGTACTTCACGGTCGACTACACGATCAACCCCTGGATGGACCCGTCCCGGCCCACCGACACCGAGCTCGCCGTCCTCCAGTGGGAGCGGCTGCGCGCGCTGTACGGGCGGCTCGGCCACACCGTCGAGCTGATCGATCCGGTTCCCGGGCTGCCCGACATGGTCTACACGGCCAACGGGGCGACCGTGCTCGGCGGCCGGGCGCTGGTCGCGACCTTCCGCCACCCCGAGCGGGCCGGCGAGTCGGACGCCCACCAGGCCTGGTTCCGGGCCGCCGGCTACCGCGAGGTGCAGCGGGCCGGGCACGTCAACGAGGGTGAGGGCGACCACCTGGTGGCCGGTCGCCGGGTGCTGGCCGGCACGGGCTTCCGCACCGACCCGGCCGCGCACGCCGAGGCCCGCGCGCTCTTCGGCGTCCAGGTGCTCAGCCTGACCCTGGTCGACCCGCGCTTCTACCACCTGGACACCGCGCTGGCCGTCCTCGACGAGGACCAGGTCATGTACTACCCGGAGGCGTTCACCCCGGACAGCCAGGCACTGCTGCGCAGCCTCTACCCGGACGCGATCCTCGCCGACCGGGCCGACGCCGAGGTGTTCGGGCTGAACGCCGTCTCCGACGGGCGCCGGGTGCTCCTGCCGGAGGCCGCCAAGGCGCTGGCCGCGCGGCTGACCGAGCAGGGGTACGAGCCGGTACCGGTCGACGTCTCCGAGCTGCTCAAGGGCGGTGGCGGCCCCAAGTGCTGCACCCTGGAGCTGCGCCCCGCGTAGGGCGGGCCCGGCCGGGCAACGCGGATCCGCCCGACCCGGCCGGGCGCCCGGCCGACCTGACCTCCCGACCGGAGGCCCGCCCCGGAGGCCCGTTCCGGCCCGGCAGAACCGGCCGGTCAGGCTGACCGGGAGAGCTTGACCTCAACCACGCTTGAGCTTCTAGGGTCCAGGCATGATCTTCACCGCGAGGGAACTCGCCTACCTGGCCGCCCAACCGCTGGCGCGCCTGGCGACCATCGGCCCCGACGGCCGCCCGCAGGTCCGTCCGGTGGGCTTCCGGCTCAACGACGACGGCACCATCGACATCGGCGGACCCGACATGGCCCGCAGCCGGAAGTACCTGAACGCGCAGGCCCGCCCCGAGGTCGCCGTGCTGGTGGACGACATGGCCCCGGCCGACGACCCGGTCGCGGGCGGGTGGGGGCGCGGCGTCGAGATCAGGGGGGAGGCCGAGACGCTGGCGGTGGAGGTGCCGCCGGTGGCGCCCGGCTACTTCAGCCGGGACATCATCCGCGTCCGCCCGCTCCGGGTCGTCGCCTGGAACCTGGGGGAGCGGGGGACCTTCGCGCGCGACGTCGGGTGAGCCCGGCCCGTCACCGGGGCGTGGCCAGGACGACCTCCAGGGTGCGCGGACCGTGCACGCCTTCCACCCGGTTCAGCTCGATGTCGCTGGTGGCGGACGGGCCGGAGATCCAGGTCTGAGGTCGGGCCGGGTCGAGTCGGGGGAGGGCGAGCGGGACGGACGCGACCACCTGGCCGGGCGCCAGGACGACGCAGACGTGGTGGTCCGGGACGAGGCTGAGCAGCCGGCGGCCCTGCCCCGGGCCGCCGTCCAGGACGAGCGTGCCGGTCTCGGCGATCGCCAGGGCGCAGCCGGTCACCACGCTGTCGACGGTGTCCAGCCGTGCGGCGGTGAGGGCTCCGCCGGGGCCGCCGTCCGGCAGCGGGCGGGCCGAGGCGGCGGCGGTCCAGCCGGGCGGCAGGCCCGGCGGGACGGCCACGGTGCGGGAGCCCCGGGCGTCGAGGAGGGCGCCGATGACCTCGGGCAGGCGGTCGACGGTGCAGCGGTGGACCAGGGCCCGGTAGTCGGCCAGGTTGTGGTGGAGCAGGTCGATCAGCGCGTCCGGATCGTCCGTGCGGACGTGGCTGCGGAGGTAGTCCCGGGGGACGGGCTCCTCCGTCGTGGCGCGGGCGCCGGGGCGGCTGTCGGGCGGGCTGTCGGGAGAGCTGCCGGGGCGGACCGCGGCGCGGATCCGGGACAGGATCGCCTCGCGCGATCCGCCCGTCGGTCGGTCGCTCATGTGCGGTTCCTCCGCCACCAGTCGCGGAACGGTTCGGGCGGGACCGCCGGCAGCTCGCGGGTGTCGGTCCAGGCGCGGCCCGGGCCCGGGAGCCGGCGCGGGTGGAACCGGGGGGTCCGGGCGGCGGCCCGTTCGGCCGCCCGGAGCAGGGCCGGTCGGTCGAGGACGTAGGTGGCGGCGGCGACGGCGGCGCGTTCCAGCCGGTGCCCGGGCCGGTCGGTGACCCGCTCGCGCAGGTGGACCAGGACCTCGGGGATGTCGATGGCCACCGGGCAGACCTCGTAGCAGGCCCCGCAGAGCGACGACGCGTACGGCAGTGAGGCGTCCAGCTCGGTGGTGACGCCGCGGAGTTGCGGGGTGAGGATGGCGCCGATCGGGCCAGGGTAGACCGAACCGTAGGCGTGCCCGCCGACCCGCTCGTACACCGGGCAGACGTTGAGGCAGGCCGAGCAGCGGATGCAGCGCAGCGCCTGGCGGCCGGTCGGGTCGGCGAGGGCGGCCGTCCGCCCGTTGTCGAGCAGGACGAGGTGGAACACGGACGGGCCGTCCGCGCCGGCCCCGGTGGCTCCGCCGGCCCCGGCGCCCGCGTCGCCGCCCCCGGCGGTGCCGGTCCAGAACGAGGTGTACGGGTTCATCCGCTCGGCGGTGGAGGAGCGGGGCAGCAGTTGGAGGAAGATCTCCAGGTCCCGCCAGGTCGGCACCACCTTCTCGATGCCGACCACCGAGATCAGGGTGCGCGGCAGGGTGAGGCACATCCGGCCGTTGCCCTCGGACTCCACGACCACCAGGGTGCCGGTCTCGGCGACCATGAAGTTGGCGCCCGAGACGGCGACTTCGGCACGCAGGAACTTCTCCCGGAGGTGGAGGCGGGCCGCCTCGGCGAGGTCGGCGGGTGCGTCGGAGAGTCCCTCGGGGGCGGGGCGGCCCCAGTCGGCCATCCGTGCGGCGAAGATCTCGCGGATCTCGCCGCGGTTGCGGTGGATCGCCGGGACCAGGATGTGCGAGGGCCGGTCCTCGCCCAACTGCACGATGAGCTCGGCGAGATCGGTCTCGTACGCGGTGATCCCGGCGGCGGCGAGTGCCTCGTTGAGGCCGATCTCCTGGGTGGCCATCGACTTCACCTTGACCACCTCGCGCTCACCGGTGGCCCGGACCAGTCCGGTGACGATCCGGTTGGCCTCGTCGGCGTCGGAGGCCCAGTGCACGGTGCCGCCGGCGGCGGTCACGGTCTGCTCCAACTGGACCAGGTAGCGGTCGAGATGGCGCAGGGTGTGGTCCTTGACGGCCTTGGCGGCTGCGCGCAGTTCGGTCCAGTCGGAGAGTTCGGCTACCGCGCGGGCCCGCTTCTCCCGGATGGTGCGGGTGGCGTGCCGGAGGTTGGCGCGCAGCCGCTCGTCGGCCGTGGCAGCGGCGGCGGCTTCCGGGAAGGCGGGAGCGGCCGGTACGGCGGGCATCCCCAGGAAGGTGTTCACACCGCCCGCCAGGGCTCGGTCTCGGTGCTGGCGAGGATCTCGGCGAGGTGGAGCGGGCGCAGCGGCGCGCCCTGGCGGCGGAGGGTCCCGTCGAGGTGCAGGAGACAGGAGTTGTCGCCGCCGCAGAGCACCTCGGCGCCGGTCGCCAGGGCGCTGCGGACCTTGTCGGCGGCCATCGCCGCCGAGACCGCAGGGTTCTTCACCGCGAACGTCCCGCCGAAGCCGCAGCACTCCTCGGCGCCGGGCAGTTCGACCAGTTCGAGCCCCCGGACGGCCCGGAGCAGCCGCCGCGGCCGCTCGCCGAGGCCGAGCAGTCTCAGTCCGTGGCAGGAGGGGTGGTAGGTCACGGTGTGCGGGAACCACGCGCCGACGTCCTCGACGCCGAGGACGTCGGTCAGGAACTCGGTCAGCTCGTACACCCGTGGTGTCAACTCCGCTACCTCGCGGACGAGTTCGCTGCCCGCCCGGGCGGCGATCCGCGGGTGGGCGTCGCGGACCGTCGCCACGCACGAGCCGGAGGGCGTCACCACGTGGTCGTAGCCGGCGAACGCCCGGGCGGTGCGCCGCACCAGCGGCTCGCAGGCCCGCCGGTAGCCGGTGTTGTACTGCGGCTGGCCGCAACAGCTCTGCCCGGGCGGGAAGTCGACGTCGACGCCGAGGCGCTCCAACAGCCGTACGGTGGCGATCGCGGTGGACGGGTACAGCGCGTCGTTGACGCAGGTGGCGAACAGTGCGACGCGCAACGGTCCTCCCCGGGCCCTCGGTCGGCGTCCCGGTGACGGCGACGGTGGTCGGCGGCGGCCGGGGCCGCCCCGGCGCCGGACCGGCCGGCCCGTCGGTGATCGTACCGAGCGGGCCGGCCGGGCGGCAGGGCACCACGCCGCGGGGGCGCGGCGCCGGAGCGGGGCCGGGCGGGGCGGGGCGGTCGTGCTCAGGCGTCCCGGCCGAGCCAGAGGTCCGGACCGAACACCTCGTAGTGGATGTCGGCGGCGGGGACGCCCGCCGCCAGCAGCTGCCCCCGCACCGAGCGGAGGAAGGGCAGCGGGCCGCACAGGTAGGCGGTGGTCCCGGTCGGGACCTCGACCGTCGACAGGTCGACCAGGCCGGTGCGGTCGGCGGGCCAGTCGCCGAGCGGCCGCTCGTAGAAGACGTGCGCGGTGCCGGCCGGGAGCTTGGCGGTGAGCCGGGTGAGGTCGGCGCGGAAGGCGTGCGAGAGCTGGTCGCGGTCGCCGTGGACGGTGACCACCCGGCGGGTGGAGCCGGTGGCGGCCAGGTGGGCCAGCACGGCGGTGATCGGGGTGTTGCCGATGCCGGCCGACGCGAGCAGCACCGGTCCGTCGCCGTCGGCCGGCGCGACGTCGCCGAACGGCGGCGCGACGTCGAGGACGTCCCCGGCGTGCAGGTGGTCGTGCAGGTGGTTGGAGACCTCGCCGGCGGGTGCGTCCGGGCGGTCGGCGGTGGCGCGCTTGACGGTGAACCGGAGCGCGCCGTCCGGGGCTCCGGAGAGGCTGTACTGGCGGATCTGTCGTGCGCCGTCGGGCAGTTCGGCACGCACCGAGACGTACTGGCCGGGCCGGGACGCCGGCAGCGGGCGGCCGTCGGCCGGTCGGACGAGGTAGCTGGTGACGTCGTCGGTCTCCTGCTGCCGGTCGATCACGGTGTACGGGCGCCAGAGGTCGGCCGGGTCGCCCTGCTGGACGGCGACGGCCTCGGCGCGCAGCCGGTCCTCGACGGCGATCAGCCCGTTGGCCATCAGCCAGTACACCTCGTCCCAGGCGGCGGCGACCTCGGGGGTGACGGCGTCGCCGAGCACCTCGACGATGGCGGCGAACAGGTGCTCGTGGACGATCCGGTACTGGTCGTTGCTGATGCCGACCGACACGTGCTTGTGCGCGATCCGGGCCAGCAGCGCGTCCGGGCGGCCGTCGGGGTCGGCGATCAGCGCGGAGGCGAAGACGGCTATCGAGCCGGCCAGCGCCTGCCGCTGGCTGCCGTTGGCCTGGTTGCCCCGGTTGAAGAGGTCGCGCAGCAGCTCCGGGTGGGCGGCGAACATCCGGTCGTAGAAGAGCGGGGTGATGGAGCCGATCGCACCGCCCACGACGGGCAGGGTGGCTTCGACGACCTCGGCGGACTTGGCGGACAGCATCGGGTTCGCTCCAAATTGGTATCTGAAAGTCGTATTATCGGCCGCGAGGATGCGCGGACGGGTGCGGCGTGCGGAGGCGCGGGCCCGGCAGGTGCGGGCCCTGGGGCCGGGCTGGGAACGGGTGTCAGCCGGGGGGTCTGCGGGAGAGGCCGAGCAGGACCGGCCCGGTCGGGGCGGCGACCAGGTCGCCGATCGAGAGCGGGTCGAGGGTGGTGAAGAACGCCTCCTGCGCGGAGCGCAGCACTCCCCGCAGACGGCAGGCCGCGCGCAGCGGACAGGGCGGCTCGTCCTCGCAACCGACCACGTCACCCACGCCTTCCAGCTCGCGCAACAGCAGTCCGAGAGAGCCGGTACGGCCCGCCGCGGTGAGGGTCAGCCCCCCGCCGCGGCCGCGTCGCGCCTCCACCACGCCGAGGTGCTGCAGCCGGCTGACCACCTTGGCGGCGTGGGTGTACGGCACGCCCACCGCCTCGGCCACCTCGCGGGTGGTCGGGTTGGCCTCCTCGTCGAGGACGGCCAGCCGCATGGCGATGCGGAGGGCGATGTCGGTGCTCTTGGTCAGCCTCACGTTCGAGAGGCTAGCGAATGCGACTGCAGGACTCCAATTTTCTGCACACGGGGTGCGGGCCGGGCCCGCTGCCCGCGCGGGCAGCGATCCGGGCAGTGATCCGGACGGTGGTGGGGGCGGTGCGGGTCGGGTCGGTGCGGCGCAGGGGGCCGACGTGGCCGCAGAAGCGGGCCGGAGGCCGCTCGGCGGCCCGTCCGAGGGGCCGCCCGGAGGTCCGCCCCGGGGCCCGGAACTCGCGGCCACTGCCCGCGGATTACGGTTACCATGCGCACCATGGGTCCGCCGCCCGGCTGATCGCCGGGGCCGGGCACGGGTGACACGGAAACGACAACGGGGTCGAAGGGGAGGGCGAGGATGTCGCGCGCTGACTGGGTATCGGGGGACCGGGGCGGGGAACAGACCGGGTGGACGGGCGTCGACCTGCGGATGGACGTCCCGCACTCGGCGCGGGTCTACGACTACCTCATCGGCGGCAAGACCAACTTCGAGCCCGACCGGGTCGCCGCCCACGCCTCCGTCAAGGCCTGGCCGGCCCTCCCGGTCTCGATGCGGACGACCCGCACCTTCATGGAGCGCGTCGTCCGCCACTTGGCGGAGAAGCACGGCGTGCGGCAGTTCCTGGACATCGGGACAGGCATCCCCACCTCGCCCAACGTGCACGAGATCGCCCAGGGCGTCGCGCCGGATGCGCGGGTCGTCTACGTCGACAACGACCCGATCGTGCTGACCCACGCGCGCGCCCTGATGTCCAGCACCCCGGAGGGCCGCACCGCCTACCTGGACGCCGACCTGCGCGACGTCGACTCGATCCTGGACTCGCCGCGCCTGCGCGAGGTGCTCGACCTCTCCCGGCCGGTGGCGCTCTCCCTGATCGCGATCGTGCACTTCGTGCTGGACGGGGACGACCCGCAGGGCATCGTCCGCCGGCTGATGGACCGGCTCGCCCCCGGCAGCTTCCTCGCCCTGACCGTCTTCACCGGCGACACCGACCCGGTCGGCGTCGGCGGCGTCGGTCGCGAGTACAACGCCCGGGGCATCCCGCTCCAGATCCGGGACAAGGCCGAGACCCTCGCCTTCTTCGACGGCTACGACCTGCTCGACCCCGGGGTCACGCTGGTCCACCACTGGAACCCGGACCCGGACGCCGCGCCGGTGCGGGACGCGAGCATCGCGATGTACGGGGGCGTGGCCGTCAAGCGCTGAACCGCGGCGCCGCCGGCCCGGGGGAGGCGGCGCGTCCGCCTCAGCTGTTCCGCAGGATCCGGTAGGCCGTCCCCGGGTGGACCCGCAGCAGTGCGAGCAGCGTCCGTGAGACGCCGACCGCGATCACCGGCCGGCCGCGCTCCAGCCCGCGGACGACGGCCCGGGCGGCCGCGGCCGGCGGGATCTTGCGGGCGGCGCCCCCGCGGCCGGCCGTCATCGGCGTGTCCACCAGGGGCAGCACCACCTCCTGGACCCGGAGCCACGGGGTCTCGTCCTCGGCCCGGTAGCGCAGCGACCGGAGCAGGGTGTGCACGGCGGCCTTGGTCGCGCAGTAGACCGGTGCCGACTTCTTGGGCGCGTAGGCCAGGCCCGAGGTCACCGCGACGAAGGCCGTCTCGCGGCCCGGACCGCCGCCGCGGGCGGCGTCCCTGCGGGCGCTCCCGGAACGGCCCGGGTCCCCTGCGCTCCCGGCGGTTCCGGCGCTCCCGCCGGCGGGGCCGGTGAGGTGGGGCCAGCTCGCGGCGGCCAGTTCGACCACCGAGCGCAGGTTGACCGCGAGCTCCTGCTCGGCGAGCGCCAGGACCTCAAGGTCCGGCCCCCGGGTCAGGTCGATCAGGTGCTGCACGCCCGCGTTGGCCACCACGACGTCGAGTCCGCCGAGGAACCCGGCGGCGAGGTCCACCACCCGCGTCGCCTCGCCCGCCACCGCGAGGTCGGCGGTGAACGACCTGAGGCCGGCCCCCGACCGGTCCGCCCGCCGTCCGCAGGTCACCACCCTCGCCCCGGCGGCGGTGAGGGCCCCGGTCAGGGCGAGGCCGACCCCGCTGGTGCCGCCGGTGACGAGGATGCGCTTTCCGTTCACGTTCATGGCGGCCAGCCTGGGGCCGGGTGCGGGCGCCGGCTTGTACCAGTGCGCCACCGCCGCGGGACCAGGCAGCCGCCGGTAGCATCGCGCCGTGCCCACCGCCGTACGGGAGATGGCGCGGACCGTCCACCCGGAGCTGGCCGGCGCCGCGCTCGCCGCGCTGCTCCGACACGGGTCCGGGCCGCTCGGGCCGGCCGGGCGGACCGTGCGTCGGCTGCTCGCCGCCGGTGCTCCGGTGCCCGAGGGCGTGCACCGGGAACTGCTGGGTGCGCTGTACGGCTGCGGACGGGAGGCGGTCTCCGACGCCGGGCGGCTGCTCTTCGAGCGGCCGCGGGATCCGCTGCTGCGCGCGCTGATGACGGGGGACGACATGGCCGCGCTGATCGCCCGCGCCCGTCCGGTCGAGCTCTGGCTCCACGTCGGCCACCGGACCCGGACGGTGCTGCGGCCGGGAGAACTGACGGTCAGTCACCGGCGTTACCTGGGCGGTGATCCGGTGTCCGCCGAGAGCGTCTTCGTCTGCGCGGTGCACACCGCCGCCGTGGCGGCCGTGACCGGACGCCCGGTCGAGGTGGCGCTGCTCGCCGCGGACGGCGCCGTCCTGGCACCCGACGCACCCTGGCGGCCCGGTCCGGCGCCCGCCGTCCGGGGGTGGCGGCTGCGGTGGGACGATCGGGTCGGCCCGCACGGTCCCGCCCGGCCTTCCGCCGCCGGGGCGTCCGCCACCGGCCTGCCGGGTGCGGCACGGGAACTGATCGCGGGAGAGCCGGCGGCGGACTGGCGGCTCTCCGCCGTGGCCGCCGCACTGGGCGTCGCGCCGCGTACCCTGCAGCGTTCCTTCACCCGGGCGGGGACGACCTTCCAGGCCGAACTGGCCGCCGTCCGGCTGGACGTCGCCGGCCACCTGGTTCGCCGGACCCGGCTGCCGCTCGCCGAGATCGCGGCCGCCGCCGGCTTCACCGACCACCCGCACCTGACCCGCCGCTTCCGTGAGCACCACGGCTGCGGGCCGGCCGAGTTCCGCCGCCGGGGCGCCGGCGGGACCGAGTGACGGAAGGGGTGTGGAGAGAGCTGTGTACCCCCGAGGTGCTGTCTGCCAATAGCGGGAGAACAGTTGCGCCAGGCGGCGGCAGGGCCTTGACGGGCCGGTGTTTCACCGGAATGCTGATCGAGGCACCGAGCGGTCGAGGGTGCCCGGGGGCGGCTCTGCGGAACAACGAGCCGGGGTGCCTCGTCGAATCCTGCACAGCCCGGCGTGGATCTGCCGGGATCGGTCCACGGGGGGAGGCGGAAATGAACGGACGGTTCGGCGGTGTGCTGCGCGGCGCACCCGGACGTTGTCCCGGCCGCCTGCTCCCCGCTGCGCCGGGCGGGTGTTAGAGCCTCACACACGTATCAGCGTGCGACGCCGACTGGTCGCGCCGGAAGCCGGGGGAGCGGTGACCGGGGGCGAACGGTCGGCGCACAGGTGCGCCATCGCGCAATGGCGGGTTGTTCATGGCCAGTAGGGGGACTGTTTCAATGGCGAAACCGCGAGTTCTGGTTATTGGAGACAGCATTCGGCTTGTCCGGAAAGCCGGGCCGGCGAATGTCGATGTCGTTTATGCGCAGAAGCCTTCGCAATTCGATCCGGCGGTCGTCCCGCATTGCGATCAATTGTTGTTGGTGGATTATCAGCACGTGCCGACCGTCGTCGCTCTGGCACGGGCGCTGCACGGGGTGCGGCCCCTCACCCGCGTCGTGACGCAGACGGAGGCGGCGCAGCTGGTCGGCGGGCACCTGGTCGACCTGCTGGGGCTGCCGGGGAACAGCGCCCGCACGACACGTCTGCTGCACGACAAGTCGGTGATGCGCGCGCTGCTCAACGAGCAGGGGATCGCGGCGGTGCCGTTCGTGGTCAATCCCACCCGCGAGGAGTTGGCGGAGTTCGTCGCGGCGCACGGTGCGGCGATGGTGAAGCCGACCAAGGGCTCGGGCAGCCTGGGGGTGCGGCCGGTCGGCTCGGTCGACGAGGTCGACGAGGTGTGGGCCTGGTGCGAGGAGTTCGGCATCGGGGACTTCCTGGTCGAGAAGCTCCTGGTGGGACCGGAGTTGAGTGTCGAGGCATTCTCGGAGGCGGGTCGGCACACGGTCGTCGCGGTGACCGCGAAGGACACCGAGGGCGGGGTCGTCGAGCTCGGGCACGTCGTGCCGGCTTCCTTCGACGGCGAACAGCTCTCCGCCATCAGGGATCTGACGGTGCGCCTGCTGGATGCGGTCGGCCTCCAGGACGGGCCCTCGCACACCGAGATGATCCTCACGGCCGAGGGGCCGCGGATCGTCGAATCGCACTGCCGGCGGGGCGGGGACTTCATCAACGACCTCGTGCGCCTGGTGTACGGCGTGGACCTGGAGGAGGCGACGTACCGGCTGGCCGGACCGTCCGCCCCTCTGGCCGATCTGCGGCCGGCGCGGGGCGCTGCGGCGGTCCGCTTCCTCACGGCCGCGCCCGGGACGGTCGTCTCCGTGGCGGGGCTGGACCGGGCGCGGGAGCTCGACGGTGTGGTCGTGGCCGCCGTGAGTGTCGAACCAGGTTCCGTCGTCAGTGAGTTGCGCTGGTCGGAGGACCGGTGCGGGCACGTCATCGTGCAGGCCGAGAGCGCCGAGGCGGCGGTCCGGCTGGCCCGGAAGGCGGCCGAGTGTATCGAGATCGTCACCGAGCCCGCCCCGGCGGCGGCCGAGCGACCGGCCACGCTGGACGGGCTGCTGGGCGAGTTCGACGAAGTCCTGGACCCCTTCGAGGCGTAGCCCGAGGCGCGGTCCTGGGTGTGTGTTCGAGGCACGGCCGGGCGGCTCGCCGCCCGGCGGTGCCGACCGGACGCCCCCGCCGGTCTCCGCTTCCCGACTCCCGTGTCCTGCCCCGTGCCGGGGGCGCCGAGCGGCGCCCTCCGGCTGTCGCCCCGTCGCGCCCGGACCCGGGTCCGGGGCCGGCCCCGGGGCCGGCCCCGGGGCGGTCCGGGTGCGACGGGGCGGGGTGGCCGTCGGGCCTGAAACCCCTGCGGCGTTCGGTAGTTGTTCGGCAGGCGTTCCACCGCCGGCCGACCCCGCAGTCTTGAGTTAGACAAACCAGTCCATTCGCGGCAGATGGAATGTCATGACCCTGATATCCAGCACGCAAGACGACGGTTCCCTCTCCTACACCCAGGAGAGCCTGTGGCTGTTCCACCACCTGGCCCGCCCCGACGAACCCGCGTACAACGAATCCCTGGCCTTCGAGGTGGCGGGCAAGGTCGACCCGGCCGCCGTACGCGGCGCCGTCCGGGCGGCCGTCGAGCGGCACGAGGCGCTCCGCACCCGGTTCCGCGAGGCCCCGGACGGCCTGCCGCGCGCCGAGGTCCTCGTAACGGTCCCGGACACGCTGGACTTCACCGACCTGCGGACGCTGGAGCCCGCCGAGGCCGACGCCCGCGCGGAGCACCTCCTGGCCGACCACCACCACCGGCCGTTCGACCTCGGCGCGGCTCCGCTGCTGCGCACCCTCCTGGTCGCCCTGCCCGAGGACCGGTGGCTGCTGGCGCTGACGGCCCATCACATCGTGGTCGACGACTGGAGTCTGCGCCTCGTCCTGGAGGAGGTCGGCGAGGACGTCCGGGCGATCACCGAGTCGGGGAACCCGGTGCGGCGCCCCGGACCGGCCGCCACGTTCCGCGACTTCGTGCGGAGCAGCAGGGCGGCCTTCGAGCGCGGCGAGTACGCCGAGCAGATCGAGGACTGGCGGCACTCGCTGGCGCACACCCCGGACCTGCTCGGCATGCCGCTGGATCGCCCCAGACAGGCCCGGCCGACCTTCCGCGGCAGCAGCCGTACGCTCACCGTGCCGCTCACCGAAGTCGAGCCGCTGCTGGAGGCGGGCCGGCGCGAGTGCCGGGCCACGGCCTTCCCGGTCTTCCTGGCGGCGTACGCGGCCCTGCTCAACCGGTACACCGGCCAGGACGGGTTCGCCATCGGCACCACGGTCCTGAACCGGCCGACCGAGGCGGACCTGTCGCTGGTCGGCTGCTTCGTGAACACGCTCCCGCTCGCCCTGCCCGTCGACCGGGAGGCGCCGTTCCGCGACCTCCTGGAGGCGGCCCGGGAGGCGACCGACCGGCTGCTCGACGACGGCGACGCCCCGTACCCCAAGGTGCTGGAAGCCCTCGGTGCCGAGCGGGCCGTCAACCACAACCCGGTGTTCCAGACCATGCTGACCCTGCTCGGGCCGGAGCCGGAGCTGGACCTCGGTCCCGAGACCACGGCCCGCTACCGCCCCGTGCGCCGGACCGCCGCCAAGTTCGACCTGATGCTCTACATCGCCCGGACGGACGGCGGTTACGAGTTCGAGCTGGAGTTCAACACGGATCTGTTCGACCCGGAGACCGCCGAGCGGCTGCTGGGGAACTACGCGCGGCTGCTCAGGGCGCTCGCGACCTCCGTCGACGCCCCGGTCGGCGCCCCGTCGATGCTCGGCGAGGACGAGGAGCGCCTGATCCTCGACACCTGGAACGACACCGCGAAGGCGTACCCGCCGGGCACGGTCGTCGACGTGATCGAGGAGCAGGTCCGCCGCACCCCGGACGCCGTCGCGGTCGAGTACGGCGACCGGCTGCTCACCTACGACCTGCTGAACCGCAGGGCCAACCAGGTGGCGCGGGCGCTGCGCGCCGGGCTCGGCGACACGCCGGGCGGCGTGTCGCGCGGCCCGTTCGTCGGCGTCTACATGGAGCGCTCCGTCGAGATGGTCGTCGCGCTGCTCGCGATCGTCAAGGCGGGTTGCGCGTACGTGCCGATCGACCCCGACTACCCGGCCGCCCGGATCGAGTTCATGATCCAGGACGCCGGCCTCCCGCTGATCCTCACCCAGGAGCGGCACCGTGCGGCGCTCGAAGCGACGGGCACCGGCGGCGCCGCCCTGCTGGTCCTGCCGGACCCCGCCCTGGACACCGAGGACGACGCGGACCCCGTCCGCGCGCTCGGTCCCGACTCGCCCGTCTACATGATCTACACCTCCGGGTCCACCGGGCAGCCCAAGGGCGTGATCAACCGGCACGACTCGCTGGCCAACCGGCTCCACTGGATGCAGGACGCCTTCGCCCTGACCGGCGAGGACAAGGTCCTGCAGAAGACGCCCTACAGCTTCGACGTGTCCGTCTGGGAGTTCTTCTGGCCGCTCATGGTGGGCGCGGCCGTCGTCGTCGCCGAACCCGGCGGGCACCGGGACCCGGAGTACCTGAAGCGCGTCATCCGCGACCACCGGGTCACCACCGTCCACTTCGTCCCCTCGATGCTCAACGTCTTCCTGGAGGCGGAGGAGCTGACGGAGCACTGCGGCTCCCTGCGGCGGGTGGTGTGCAGCGGCGAGGCGCTGCCGCGCAGGACGCTGGAGGTGTTCGCCGGGGCGCTGGACTGCGAACTGCACAACCTCTACGGGCCGACCGAGGCCGCCATCGACGTGTCGCACTGGGCGTGCACCCTCGACTACCCCGGCCAGGTGGTGCCCATCGGCACACCGATCGCGAACGTCCGGCTGTACGTCACGGATCGCCACCAGGTGCTGCAACCGGTCGGCGTGCCGGGCGAGTTGTGCATCGGCGGCGTGGCCGTCGCGGCCGGCTACCACCGCCGGGACGAGCTGTCGGCGAAGGTGTTCCTCGACGACCCGTACGGCACGGAGCCAGGGGCCCGGCTGTACCGGACCGGGGACCTGGCCCGCTTCCTGCCGGACGGCCGGATCCAGTACCTGGGGCGCATCGACAACCAGGTCAAGCTGCGCGGACTCCGCGTCGAGCCGGACGAGGTCGCGGCGGTGCTGCGCGAGCTGCCGGGCGTGCTGGACGCCGCCGTCGTCGTGCACACCACCGGCGCCGCCCAGGCGCTGGCCGCGTACGTGGTGCCCACGGGCGCCGGGCTCGACGCGGAGGACCTGCGGTCCCGGCTGCGCGGCCGGCTGCCGGAGTTCCTCGTCCCGCAGTACCTGGTGGCCGTGCCGGACCTGCCCACCACTCCGAACGGCAAGCTGGACCGGCGCGCGCTGCCCGACCCCGTCGCCGCCGGCGCGTCGGCCCGGAGCGCCGCCGCGCTCGCCGGACCTCGTCAGCACGAGGTGGCCCGGGTCTGGCGCGAGGTGCTCGGCGTCGACGAGGTCGGCGCCGACGACCGGTTCTTCGCGCTCGGCGGCGACTCCATCCTCGCGCTGCGGGTCGCGGCCCGGCTGCGCGAGGCCGGTTACGCCGTGGAACTGCGCGACGTGATCGCCCTGCCCACGGTGGCCGAACTGGCCGCCGCGCTGGAGGAGCGGGACCCGCAGGAGCCGGCCGCCGCGGCGGACCCGGGGCCCTTCGGGCTCGTCGGCCCGGCCGACCGGGCCCTGCTGCCGGCGGACGCCCTCGACGCGTGGCCCCTCACCAGGCTCCAGTCGGGCATGATCTACCACTCGCTGCTGGACGAGGACTCGCCGGTCTACCACGACATCTTCGACTACGAGTTCTCCGGCGAGGCCCGCTCCGGCGGGGCCGAACCGGGTGAGGCCGCCGCGGAGGTCCGCGCCGGGCAGATCCGGCAGGCGATCGCCGCGACGGTGGCCCGCCACCCCCAACTGCGGTCCTGCTTCGACCTGGAGCGGTACGGCGAGCCGCTGCAGATCGTCCTGCCGCGGGCCGACGCCGCCGTGGAGGTCGTGGACCTCACCGGACTGGACCGCGCCGGACAGGACCGGGCGATCGCGCAGTGGGTCGAGCAGGAGAAGCTCCGCCCCTTCGACCTGGCGGCCCCGCCGGTCCGGTTCCGCGTCCACCTGCGGGACGCGACGCGGTTCAACCTCGGCGTCTCGTTCCACCACCTGATCCTCGACGGCTGGAGCGTGGCCCTCGTGGTGGCCGGGATCCGCGAGCGCTACGCGGAGTTGCTCGCCGGGCGGGAGCCGGCGGAACCGGCCGCAGAACCCGGGTTCGGCGGCTACGTCGCGCTGGAGCGGGCGAGCGCCACGAGCGCTGCGGAGCAGGAGGTCTGGCGGCGCCTGCTCGCCGGGTTCCCCGCCACGCTCCCGGCCGGTCCGCAGCCCGACGGCTCGGTCGAGACGGCGACCCTGGAACGGGACGTCCCGGCGGAACTCGCCGAGCGGCTGCGGCGGAGTGCGGCCGGGCTCGGTGCGCCGCTGAAGTCGGTCTACCTGGCGGCGCACTGCGCGGCACTGGCCGACCTCACCGGTACCGCCCGCCTGATCACCGGCCTGGTCGGCCACGGCCGGCCCGAAGTCCCGGGCGGCACCGAGATGGTGGGCCTGTTCCTGAACACGGTGCCGCTCCCCGTGGAGGTGCCGGAGACGCCCGGGCCCGACCTGGTCGCCGCGGTCTTCGCCGCGGAGCGGGCGGTTCTCCCGCACCGGCGGTTCCCGCTCGCCGAGATCGAACGCCTGCGCGGCGGGCCGCAGTTCGACGTCGTGTTCAACTACACGGACTTCCACGCCTACACCGGTCCGGCGGACGGCGTCCGGATCGACGGCGCCCGGTACTTCGAACTGACCAGCTTCCCGATGGTCGTCCACGTCCACAAGGACCAGTTCGACGGTGTGATGCGGCTGGCGGTCTGCCACGACCCCGGCCGGATCAAGTCCTCCGCCGTCGAGCGGTTCCTGGACGGCCTGCTGGAGGCGCTGGAGTCGCTCGCGGCCCCGGATGCGCCGGGACAGGTCGCCGCCCCGGACACCAGGGAGCCGCTGACGCTCCCGGGCACCCGGGCGCCGGAGGCCGCACCGGCGGCGCCGCACACGGCGGCGGACGACCGTCCCGCCGGGGCGGAGACGGCGATCGCCGGGATCATCGCCACCGCGCTGGGCGTCGACGCCCTGGCCGTGGACGCCAACTACCTCGACGCGGGCGTCGACTCCATCACGTCGATCCGGATCCTCGCCAAGATCCGCAAGCTGTTCCCGGCGGCCGTCATGCGCGACGTCATCGAGCTGCGCACCGCCCGCGCCCTGGCCCACCGGCTGGAGAGCCGTGACCGGGACGCCGTGCAGGACGAACCCGTCCCGGCGGGTGAGGGCCTTCCGGCACCGACGGTCGATCTGCCGGACGGCGTCGTCGACGCCTACCCGGCCACCGCCATGCAGCTCCAGATGATCGGGGCCACCCGGCGGGACCCGGCCCAGTCGGCCTACCACGACGTGTTCGCCTACACCGTCCGGCTGCCGCTGGACGAGCAGGCCCTGCGGGCGGCGCTGCGGCAGGCGACCGCATCCTGCGCGACCCTGCGGACGGCGTTTGTGCTGGACGCCCGGCCGGCGCCGCTGCAGCACGTCCACGCCGCGGTCGAACCCGACCTCGTGGTCGACGCCACCGGGCGGCCCGGTGCCGCCGACGAGTGGTTCGAGC
Organism: Streptomyces sp. BE20; assembly: GCF_036322525.1. NCBI lineage: Bacteria > Bacillati > Actinomycetota > Actinomycetes > Kitasatosporales > Streptomycetaceae > Streptomyces > Streptomyces sp. BE20. The sequence goes on from NZ_JAQYWW010001005.1 coordinate 117,181, forward strand.
GCGAGCGCGGCTCCGGCTTCACCTGGGACCGGCCCGGTCTGATCCGGTTCGCCGCCCACCGGACCGGAGCGGAGGGCTTCGTCCTCTCGTTCGGCTTCCACCACGCGGTGATCGACGGCTGGAGCCTCTCGCTGCTCGTCCGGGACCTGCTCACCTCGTACGCGGCGAGCCTGTCCGGGGACGGGCCCTCCGGGGAGAGCCCGTCCGGGCCGGCGCCGCAGTCGCCGGTGCCGCCCGCTCCCGCCTACCGCGACTACGTCAGGGCGGAGGTCGCGGCCCGCGACTCGCGGCAGTCCCGCGCCTTCTGGCGCGAGGTCCTGCGCGACCACCCCGGGACGCCGCTGCCCCGCTTCGCACCCGACGGCACCGGCAACCGCTGGACGGAGACGACCCTCACCGTGCCCGCCGGGCAGGAGGCCGCGCTGCGCGAGGTCGCCCGGCAGGCGGGCTGCCCGCCCAAGTACCTGATGCTCGCCGCCCACCTGCGCGTCCTCGCGCTGATCAGCGGTCGGCAGGACGTGGTGACCGGCGTCTTCACCCACGGCCGGCCGGAGGCGGAGGGTGCCGAGCGGATGACCGGCATGTTCCTCAACTTCCAGCCGCACCGGGCCCGGCTGGCCGACCGGACCTGGAACGAGCTCGTCGAGGCGGTGTTCCGGGCGGAGGCGCGCGCCCTGCCGCACCGCCGCTACCCGACCGCGGCCGTCGCCCGCGACGTCCTCCACGACCGCGCGGCCGGCCCCGCGGTCGATGTCGCCGCCGGCGCCGACGCCGGGCTCGACGCCCTCGGACGCGTCGCGCTCTTCCCCGCGCTGTTCAACTACACGGAGTTCCCGGCCTACGCCGAGGCTGCCGACGGCGGCGCCGTCATCACGGACGTCCGCTGGTTCGAGCACACCGACGTCCCCTTCCTGGTGAACGTCGGCCGCGACATCGGCCAGTCCCGCCTGGAACTGACCGTCAACGCGGACGGCCGCCTGCTCCCGCAAGCGGTGACCGAGGCCGTCGCCAGGCTCCACGTGGCCGTCCTGGCCCAGATCACCACCGACCCCACCGGCCGCGTCCTGGACACGACCGACGAGATCCGCGCGATCGGAGCCGAACTCCGGGCGCGACAGCTGCCGACCGACGGAGAGGACACCCAGAACCGATGACCACCACCCGTACCCCCGAGACCGAGCAGGTCCTGACCTTCGAGCAGCCGGACGGCTACCGGACCCACTACCGGGTCTGGGGCCCCGCGCAGGCCGACGACGTCGTCGTCATGCTGCACGGCGGCATGAGCCACTCGGGCTGGCAGGCGCCGCTCGGCACCCGCCTCGGGCAGCTGCCCGGGACGGCCTTCGTCGCCGTCGACTTCCGCGGCTCCGGGCTCAACGACGGCCGCGGGCACATCCCCGCCGGTCAGCTCGCCGTCGACGACATCGCCCACCTGCTGCGCCACCTGAAGGACTCCTACGGCCGGATCCACCTGGCCGGCTGGTGCTTCGGTGCCCAGATCGCCACCGTGGTCGCGACCGGCCTCGCCGGTCAGGAGGTAATCAGCAGCCTGATCATGACCTCGCCCGGCTTCTTCTTCAACGACCGCTACAACGACGTCCTGGACCGCTCCATCGACGCCGCCCTGATCGCGGCGGAGGAGCTCGGACTGACCCCCGAGCCGGACCGCGCCTTCATCCAGATCCCGCTGCGCACCCCGGACTTCACCGACCGCCCGGAGTGGCACGCGTTCATCGACGCCGACGAGCTGCGGCTGCTGCGGATCACCGTGGGCACCATCGACGCCTGGGAGGAGATCGCCGTCCGCTCCGAGAAGGACTTCGCGGGGATCGGTCCGCTCCCGCTGCTGGCCGTGTTCGGCACCCGCGACAAGCTGGTGGACAACGCCCGGGTCCGCGCGTTCCTCGCCACCCACCCGGACCTGCGGGTGCACGAGCTCGACACCGGCCACGCGCTCCAGTTCGAGGAGCCGGACGCCCTGGCCGCGCTGCTCGGGGACTTCATCGGTCACCCGGTGGCGGGCTGATCCCGTGACGGCCGGACCCGAACCCGACATCGACGTGCCCGCGGACCGCGTTCCGGTCGGCGCGCCCGTGGACCGCGCCCCCGACGGCGCACATGACGCCGAACCCGACGGCGCACGCAACGGCGCGCCCGGGGGCGGCGCGCCCTCGGGCGTCAACCGCTACCGCCTGGCGCTGACCACCCCCGGTGCGCTCCGCTTCGTGATCCCCGGGCTCCTCGCCCGGTTCCCGATCGGCATGACGGGCATCAGCATCCTGCTCTTCATCCGCTCCGTCGGGTACGAGTTCGGGACCGCCGGGGCGCTGTCCGCCACCTCCGCCGTGGGCTTCGCGGTGGCCGCGCCCCAACTGGCGCGGCTGGCGGACCGGATCGGCCAGCGCCGGATCCTGCTGGCCTGCGCCGCCGTCGGCGCGGTCGACGGCGCCCTGTTCGTCCTCTCCGCGCTGCGCGGGGCCCCGCTGTGGACGCTGTTCCCCGCCGCGGCGGTGATGGGCGCCGCGACGCCCGCGATCGGCTCGATGGTGCGGGCGCGGTGGAGCGGGCTGCTCTCGGGGTCGCCGATCATGTCGACCGCGTTCGCGCTCGAATCGGTCGTCGATGAAGTGATCTTCATCTTCGGGCCGATCGTCGCCACCTTCCTGGCGACCGGGGTCGACCCGGCCGCCGGGATCGTCTGCTCGCTGGTGCTGGTGTGCGGCGGGAGCGTCCTGCTCGCGCTGGGCACCGCCACCGAGCCCCCGAGGTCGACCGGGCCCAGGCCGGCCGGCAGCGCCCTGTTCCTCGGGCCGGTCGCCGTGATCGCCGGGGTCAACCTCTGCTTCGGCGCCATGTGGGGCTCGATCGACATGGCCACCGTCGCCTTCACCACCGAGCTGCACCGCGAGGGGCTGGCCGGCCTGCTGCTGGCCGCCTACGGGATCGGCAGCTCGGTGGCGGGCGTGGCCTACGGGGCCCGCGAGTGGAACCTGTCGACCACCCGCATCCTGCTGGGCGCGACGGCCCTGATGGCGCTCGGCATCGCGCCGATGCTCCTGGTGAACGACGTCGTCGTCGCCGTCCTGGTGCTCTCCCTGGCCGGCGCGTCCTCGGCGCCGGCCATGGTCGCCGGGATGCTGCTCGTCCAGGACGGGGTCCCGGCCTCCCGCCGGACCGAGGCGATGGCCTGGCAGGCCACCGCGATCTGGCTCGGGGTGGCCGCCGGCTCCGCGGTCAGCGGGCGTCTGGCCGACACCACCGGATCGCACGCGGCCTACGGCTGCGCGCTGGCGTTCGGGGGCGTCGCGTTCGCGGTCGCCGCGGCGGGCCGGCAGCGGGTCGCCGTGAAGCCGCTCCCGGAGCCGGTGTGACCGCCCGTCGGCACCCCGGGGACCGCGCCGGGGGCCGTGCCGGTCCTCGTCCGCGCCTTCCGGTCGTTCCCGCCAGTTCCCGTCCTTCCCGTCCTTCCTGCCCTTTCCACCCGAGGTGGACCGATGACCGACACGAGGTGGACCGATGACTGACACCGCCACCCGGCCCGCGGTGGCCGCGCAGGCCTGGCTGCCGGACCTGATCGAGGCCCGGGCCGCCGAGGCCGCCGCCGCGGCCCGCCCGGCCGTCGCGCTGCGCACCGAGCACGGCGAGGTGGGCTACGCCGAACTCCGGGAACGAGCCGAGCGGACCGCCCGGGACCTCGCCGCCCTCGGGGTCGGTGCCGGCGACATCGTCGGCATCCGGCTGCCCGCAGGCCCCGAGCTGGTCGTCGCGATGCTCGGCGGCTGGCTGGCCGGTGCCGCGTTCCTGCCGATCGACGCGGCCGCCCCGGACGAGTACTGCGCCCGGCTGCTGCGCGACTCCGGCGCGGCGGCTCTCTTCGACCGCTCCGGCGGGCCGGTCGCTCTGGCCGGCGCCCGGCCCGGCGCCGCGGCGGAGCCCGCCGGGGCCGCGGGCGACCGGCCCGCGTACGTGATCTACACCTCCGGCTCCACCGGCACTCCCAAGGGCGTGCTGGTCGGTCACCGGGCGCTGGCCGGTCACACCGCGGCCGTCGTCGACCTGCTCGGCCTGGGCCCCGAGGACGTCGTGCTGCAGTTCGCCAGCGCGGGCTTCGACGTGGCCCAGGAGGAGATCTGGCCCACCCTCGCGGCCGGCGGCACCCTCGCCTTCCGGTCCGGCGGCACGCCCGACGCGGCCCGGCTGGCCGACCGGGTCCGCGCCCTCGGCGTGACGGTCCTCCAACTGCCCACCGCCTACTGGCGGCTGCTGTGCGCCGAGGCCGAGGGCGCCGACCTGGCCGGCTTCGCCGGCGTCCGCACGGTGGTCGTCGGCGGCGAGAGCGCCACCGCCGACGACGTCCGCGTCCACCGGCGCGGCCCGCTCGGGCACTGCACCCTGGTCAACGGCTACGGGCCGACGGAGGCCGTGATCACGGCCTCCGCGCTGGTGCTGCCGCCCGACCGGCCGGTGCCCGGCACCACCGGACTGCCGATCGGCGGTCCGGTGGGCGAGCGCCTGCTGCACGTCCTCGACGAGGAGCAGCGCCCGACCCCGGACGGCGTCCCCGGCGAGCTGTGGATCGGCGGCCCGCTGCTCGCGGCCGGCTACCTCCACGACCCCGACCGGACCGCCGACCGCTTCCGGCCCGACCCCTTCGCCGCCGTGCCCGGTCCGTTCGCGGACGTGCCCGGCTCCCCGGCCGCGCCGGACCCGCGGATGTACCGCACGGGGGACCAGGTGGTCCGCCACCCCGGCGGGGACCTGGAGTTCCTCGGCCGGCTCGACAACCAGGTCAAGGTCCGCGGCCACCGGATCGAGCTCGACGAGGTCGACCGCCACCTGCTGGACACCCCGGGCGTGACCGCCGCCGCGGCCGTCACCCTCGACGACGGGGCCGGGGGCCGGACGCTGGGCGCCGGCATCTCGCGCACTCCCGACGGGCCCACCCCCGAGGAGGTCCGCGACCGCCTGCGCTCCCGGCTGCCCGCCTACATGGTCCCGGGCCCGTTCCTCGTCCTCGACCGGCTGCCACTCACCCCCTCGGGCAAGATCGACCGCCGGGCGGTCGCCGCCCTGGCCGCCGCCGAGCACCCCCCGGTGACCGCGGAGGCTGCCCCGGCGGACCCTCGGGACATCCCTGTGGTGGACCAACTGGTCATCCTGCTCGGCGAGTTGCTCCGTGCGCCGGGCTTCGGGCCGGATGACGACTTCCTCGCCCACGGCGGCGACTCGCTGATCGCCCTGCGGGTCAGCGGCGCGTTGCGCGAACGCGGTTGGCGGCTGCGCCCGTCCGAGCTGATGGCGGAGCGCACCGCCCGCGCCGCGGCCGACCGGGCGAGACCCACGGCGCCGGCGGGCACGCCGTAGCCCGCCGCCCGTAGCCCGGCGCCCGTACCGCCGAGCCCGAGCGCGGCCCGCACGCCCTCCGCCGACCGGAGGCGTGTGCGGGCCGCGCACGTCCGGGCGAACGCGCTGACGGTGCGTGAAGTCCGTTTTCCCACAGAGGAGATCAGGGCCGTTCCGTTTCTGGCATACTCGCACCACCGTCGGCCGGGGGGGCTGCGAAGGCGCCGACGGGCCCGTGCGGACTGGAGGGGTACACGGAATGCCGAACAGGGACGCCGAAGCGGGGCGGGGGCCGGCCGGGCCGGGCCGGAACCAGGGCGGGTCGGCCGAGCCGCCCGCGCGCGCGGACGCGCCGCCGATCCACTGGTCGATCTACTTCCTGATCTGTGCCGTCCTCCTCGGCTACACGGCGATGATGGTGTTCCTCGCCGTGAAGCGGGGCGACGCCAACTGGGACCGGCTGGTGTTCCTCTTCGCCGGGCTGGAGGCCATCGTCTTCGCCGCCGCCGGGCTGGCGTTCGGCGGGACGGTGCAGCGCGGCGCGCTCACCGCGGCCCGGGAGGACGCGGCGAACGCGCGGGCCGAGGCCGGCCGCCAGGGGGCGGCGGCCGAGGCCGCGCGCGGCGACAGCGAGGTCCTGAACGGTCTGCTGACCGCCATCTCGCTCGGTGCCGACGCCGAGCGCGGCGGGACGGCGGGGGAGGCCGGCCCGGGTGCCCCGCGGGCCGCCGAACTGCCGCCGGGAGCCCACGGAGCCCGGCCGTCCGCCGCCGCCCCGCGGTCGTGGAGCATGGTCGAACTGGAGCAGTTCGCCCAGGCGTTGCGGGAGCGACGGGTAGGCTGAGCCTGGTGGACGCCGACGAACCGGGGTGGCTTCCGCCCTTCACGACCCTGATTCGGATCGGCGAGGCGAACGCCTCGGGCGCCCATCCGACCCTTCTCGCCTTCGGACCCGCGGAGGAGGGCGGCTCACCCCGCCCGGTCCACCAGGGTGCCGCTTTCACCGACGAGTGCCTGTCCGCGGACGACCGCGGCCTCTGCCGGGACCTCTTCGAGACCGGGGCGCCGCTGCCCGAGGCCGTCCGTACCGTCGCCGGCCTGTTGCGGGACGCCCTGGACGCGCTCGGCCTCCTCGGTCCGTGGATCGAGGAAGTCCGCACGTGCCACCAGAACGGACGCCAGGCCCGGACCCTGTTCGACATCCGCCCGGCGGCACTGCGCGAACTCCCGTGGGAGCTGGTCACCCATGCCGACGGAGCGGAGTCGCTCTGCGTCAGCGGGGATCCGGGTCTCACCTTCACCCGGATCGACCGCCCGACGTCCCTGCTCGGCGCCGAGAACCCTCCGGCCGCCCTGCACCTGCCGCTCCGCGTGCTGGTCGTCGTCGGCGAGACGGACCCCCTGATCAGGGCGGACGAGGAGATCGAGCGGATCCGCACCCGGCTCGGGGGCCCGTCCGGGGAGTGGCACGTCGAGGTGGTGCGGGCCCCGACGTCCCGGGAACTGGCCGAGACCCTGCGGGAGGTGGCCCCGCACGTCCTGCACGTGATCGGCCACCAGCAGCGGGACGCGGGGGACCGGGGCCTGCTCACGATCCGCCCGCCCGGCACCGAGCCCTGGTCGATCACCGGGGACAACGTCCACGCCTTCCTGGCGGGCCACCGGCCGAGGCTGGTGGTGCTGAATGCCTGCGACACCGCCGGACCGGCGGCCGGGCCGCTCCTGGCGGCCCTGCTCCGCGGTGGTGCGGCGTCGGTGGTGGGGATGAACGGTGGCATCGAGTCCGAGACCGCCTGCCGGTTCTCGGCGGAGTTCTACACGGCCCTCGGCCGTGGCGAGAGCGTCGACCGGGCCGTGCGGACGGCCCGGCTCGCCCTGCTCGTGGACCAGGTCGACGGGACCGACTGGGCCCTGCCGGTGCTGGCCGCCCGGGTCCACCCCGAGGTCGTGCTGGGGCGGTACGCCGCGCTGCGCGGCAAGGCCGAGGCCGAGAAGCGGTTCACCGACCGTCGGTGGAACCTGGGGCACGCGGTGGACCGGGTCCGGGAACGCCGCGCGCTGTTCGACGGGTTCGCGCCGACCGGCCCCGCGGCGCCCGTCAGCGCCGTCGTCGGCGAGGCCGCCAGCGGCAAGGCCACCCTCGTCCGGTCCGCCCTGCAGATCTGGTACCGCAACGGTGCCCGCACGGTCTGGAGCGACCTCCGCCCGCTCGGCCGGACCGCGACCTGGCTCGACCTGGTCCGGACGATCGTCGACCAGCTCGGGCCGGCCGGTCCCGGGCTCGAACCGCTCCAGCGGTTCGAGCACCGGCTCGCCCAGTTGCACGACGGCTGGACGACCGACGACAACAAACCCTGGCTGTCCCTCGAACCCGACCGGGTCTGGCAGGAGACCGTGCCCGGCAACAGCGTCGGTCACGTCGCCGACCGCCGGCACACCGCGCTTCGGCACCTCGCCGACGCCCTGCTCGGGCTCGGCGAGGACACCGGACTGGTCCTCGCCCTGGCCGGTCTCGGCAGGCTGGAGCACCGGGCCGTCGCCGACCTGATCGTCCCGCACCTGATCGAGCCGCTGGCCGTCCGCCCGGACGGGCGTGCGAAGGTGATCCTGGCTCTGAACGAGGAGGAGGAGGCCGACTTGCTGCCCTATCCGCTGCGCGACACCGTCCGGCGGATCCCGCTCGGCGCGTTCGCGGCCGAGGAGATCAGCGAGGTCGTGGGGGACTACAGCCGGGTGAGGGACGTGGAAGCGGACAGTGTGGAGCAGTGGAAGGAGTTCATGGCCATCCTCGTCGCCCGGCACGGCCACCTGACACCGGCAATGCTGCAGGACGGTATGACGCTCTTCAAGGAAGGACGACGGGTGCCCCGATGACCGACAACGGCCCTGCTTCCCCCCATGGGCCCGACGAGCCCACCGGCCCGGGTGGGGTCGGGCCGGGCCCGGAGGATCTCGTCGAGCTCGTCGGCCGCGGCGACCCGCTCGCCCGGATCCTCCTGGCCCGGCTCGACCTCACCCGGCGCGACGTCCTCCGCCGCTGCAGCGTCGTCCCGGACTTCACCGAGGAGCTGTACCACTCCGTGCTCGCGGTCGACAGCCCGGTCGACGTCGCCGACCTGCTCGACCAGGGCCTGCTGGAGCACTCCGCCCGGCCGGACCACTACCGGATCGTCGCCCTGCTGCGCTTCCCCTGCTGGGACGACTGGTGGACCGGACTGCCGCCGGGCGGGGAGGCGCCGGGGCAGCTCCGAGAGCTCGCCGCGACACTGGCCGCCCGCTACGCCGAAGCCGGGGACGAACCCGGCAGCCTGCGGCAGCTTGCCATCGCGGGGGCGTTGGAGTCCGACGCCTTCCGAGCCGCCTTCGAGGCCGCCGACCGCCGGTTCGACCTGGCCCGCTGCCACGACCTCGTGGACGCCGTCACCGACCCGCAGGTCGCCGCGCTCCTGCCCGAGGAACTCGGGGCCGTCGTCGCCGAGGCCCGGGTCCGGGTCCGGGCGCGCGCCCTCTGGCGGCCCGACCACCACCGGACCGCCGGCTACTACGGGCGTGCGCGCGCCGAACAGCCGCTGCGGGACCTGCTGGAGGCCGACGGCCCGGCGGTCCTGCGGATCCACGCCACCGGCGGCTCCGGCAAGTCCATGCTGCTGCGCTGGTTCATGGCCAGGCACTGCCAGGAGCGCCCGGTCCCGGTGCCCTGTGCCCACCTGGACTTCGACCGGTGCGACCCGGCCCTGGCGGTCGCCCACCCCGCACTGTTCCTCCTGGAGGCCGCCGCCCAGTTGAACGAGCAGCTCCCGGGCGCACCGTTCGGCGAACTCCTCGACGAGCACGCGGCGGACCTCGCGGCGCTCCCGAGGAACCGCAGCCCGGTGGCGGCCGAGTGGCTCGCCGGGCGGGCGGCCCTCGGACACCGTGGCGCCTCGATCCAGCGGCGCTTCGTGGCCGTCCTCGACGAGGCCCTCCGGCGGCGGGGCACCCGGGCCGTCCTGGTCCTGGACACCCTGGAGGAGGTCGTCCTCCGCGACGGCGGCCGGATCAACGACCTGGCGGAGGTGCTCTCCGGGGCGCTGGCGGCGGAGGGGCTCCGGATCGTGCTCTCCGGCCGGTACGACCTCGCCGATGCCGTACCGCTGCCCGCCGTCCCGATGCGGCTCCAGTCCTTCGACCCGCAGGAGGCGGACGACTACCTGCGGGAGGTGCGCGATGTCGCCGACCCCGAGCTGCGCGCGGCCGTGGTGGAGAGCAGTGACGGCCTGCCGTACACGCTGGCCCTCTTCGCCGACCTGGCCGCGGACCTCACCGCCGACCAGGTCCGGGCCTCCTCCGGGCCCAGCCTCCTCTACGCGATCGACCGTGTCCTCGAACGCGTCCACGACGACCGGATCCGCTGGCTCCTCCGGTACGGGGTGATCCCCCGGCGGCTCACCCTGCGGCTGGTCCAGGAGGTGATGCTCCCGCACCTGCGCCGCGGGATCCGCGGCAGCAACACGGCGGACGACCCGAGCCTGGACAAGCGCGAGGAACTGCACATCTCGATCTTCCTGCGGGCCGTGCCCGGCTTCACCGACGACGGCGGGGAGATCCCCGACCTCTGGGCCGCCCTCAGCCGGTACGCCGGTGACGCCGCCTGGGTGGACCGGGACCCGGACGACCCCGAGGGCCTGGTGCTGGACCGCACCGTCCGCCACCCGCTGCGCCGACTGCTCGCTGACCACGAGGTGTCCCGGCTGCTCGACCGGGATCTCGCCGAGCACTTCGCGCGGCGGGCCGAGGCTGAGCCGGAGCGCTGGGAGCAGTGGAAGCTGGAGGAGCTCTACCACCGCTTCTCGGCGGACCCGCAGGAGGGCGCCGCGACCTGGGCCCGTCTGGTCGGTTCGGAGCGCTCCGCCGGCCGGGACCACCGCCTGTCGTCGCTGGCCGAGGCACTGGTGTCGCCGGAGCTGCTGGACGAGGTGAAGGTCTCCGTGGTCGCCCGGGCCCGCGCCCTGGTGCTGCTCGGCCGGAACGCCGCGAGCGCCACCGACCTCACGGCGTGGGAACGCGGGATCGCCCGGCTGGACGAGGCCGCCGGCCTGCTGGCGGAGGAGTCGCACGCGGAGCTGGCCGCCGGGGTGGAGCTGTTCTCGGCGGCCCTGCTGCTCCGGCTGGGCCGGCTCGGGGAGGCCCGGAGCCGGCTCGCCCGGGTCCAGCGGCAGCCGGACTCCGCGGACCGCGACACCGCGCTGCAACTGCTCCACCTCACCGGGTGCGCCCTGCTGGCGGAGGGGCAGGGCGACCGGGCCCAGGAGTCGTTCGTGCAGGCGGACCGACTGGCGGCGCCCGACGGGGGGCCGCTGTCGGAGCAGTCGGTCGAGGCCGTGGCAAGCCTGCTGGACTCCGGCCTGGTCGGCCACGCCGCCTCCTGGCTGCCGCGGTTCGACGCGGGGACCGCGCCCGAGCTGCACCTGAGGCTGCTCCTCGCCGTCGGCCGGTTCGAGGAGGTGCTGGCCGTGCACCGGGGCCTCGGCTCCGGGGACCGCCGCCGGACGGCCGAGTGGGCGGGCCGGGCGGCGCTCCGGCTCCATCGCCCCGGCCTCGTCCTCGCCGAGGACGGCCCGCTGGAGGGCTTGTCCGACGGGGGGAGCGAACCTGCGGTGACCCTGCGGGGCCTGGTGCTCCGCGGCGAGGCGTACGCGATGCTCAGGGCGCCCGGCGCGGCGATGGCGCCGCTGCGGCCCGCCCTGGAGGAGGGCGCCGTCACCGACCACGAGCGGATGTCCGCGCTGGTGGGGACGGCCCGGCTGCTGGTGACCGGGGGCGGCAGCCGGAGCGAGGCCTCGGAGCTGGTCGGCCGGGTGCTGCGGCTGGCCGGTCCGTCCGAGCACGCTCCCGCCCCGGACGTCCCGGTCCCGATCCTCGCGGAGCTCGCCCGGTGGCCCGAGGCGGCGGCCTGGCAGCTGGACCGTCCGCGGTCCGCGGAGAGGTCGGCCGCACCGCCGCCGGACCGGGTGGTCTGGGTGCTCGGCCTGCTGACGGGCGTCGAAGCCGCGCGGGACGAGGAGCTCGTGGGCGAGCTCGTCGAGGCCCTGGCCCCCCTCGGGTCCCCGGGGGCACGCCTGGTGGCGCTGGAACGCCTCCACGAGCTGCGGCGGCCGCTCGCCGTCACCGGCCCCACCGCCGCCCGGTTGACCGAGCTCTGCGGGCCCGGTCCCCGGCGGAACTCCGGCTCCGACGCGGCGGCCCTCGGCCTGACCTACGCCGAACTGCTCCGCGTGCTCGGACGGTCCGAGGAGGCGGTCGACCTCGCCCGCGCCTGCGCGGGGGAGCTCGCCCCGGCCGAGAGCGCGGTGTGGCTGCGCCGTCTCGACCTGGAGACGGACGTCCTCGGTGACATCGGCGCGCTCGACGCCGTCATGCTCCAGGGCCTCCCCGACGCGTTGGAACGGGCCTACCCGGCGGCGCCCGAGGCGGCGGCCGTCGTTCTCACCTACCAGACGCTGGTGGCGCTCAGGTCGGGGCGGGGCGACCTGGCCGGGCGGAGCGTCGCCCGTGCCTGGTCGCTGCTGGCGGAGCGGGATCCCAGCCTCGCCAGGGCGAGGTGCGCGGCACTGGTCGCCCGGACAGCGGCCCAGGCGGGCGCCGATCCCGGGGAGACGGGCCCGTCGGCCGAGTTCGCGCACGGCCTGTACGCCGAACTCGGCCTGCCTCCTGAGCAGTTGTTCGACCAGGGGCACGGTGCTCCCGGGGCCGGCGAGGTCGACGTCGAGTGGCGGGAACACGTCCTGGTGCTCACCGCCGACACCCGGTTCCGCGGACGGCCGCCCGTCCTGGAGATCGACCTCCTGAGGTCCACCGGTCCAGGGGCCCGGGTGAGTCTGCTGCGGACGGCCGACCTCGCGGACGACTGGCTCCGCAGTCCCGACGGGCTCCAGTCGGCGCTCTCCTCCTCGGCGGCGGACTGGGCGGAGGAGACCGGCCTCCTGCTGGACGAGGCCCTGGACGGCCTGCTCCGCTCCGAGGAGGTCCGCGGCCTCCGGCTGGAGGTCCCGAGGTACGAGCCCACCCTGCTCGCCGCCCCGTGGGAGGCGGCCCTGGCACACCTCACGGTCCCGCCGGACGGGTTTCACCTCTACCGGGGGCTCCCCGGGCGCAGCGGGGAGGCGGCGGCGCTCGGCCGGCTCCGGACCGTCGTGCAGAACCTCCGGCAGGCCGCACCCTCCGACGCCCCGCCGTCCGTGCCCCTCGGCCGCTTCGTCGAGAGCCTTTGGGCCCAACCCCACGCCGCCGTCCGGGTCGGGGTGCTCTCCGGCACCCGTGAGGCGCGCGCCCAGCAACACACCGCTGTCCGGGAGCTGATGGCGCCGATGGCGCCGCTGTCGTCGGTGTACGAGGCCGAGCACTTTGCCCGGCTGGTCGCACCGGCCCGCTCACGGCGCTTCGGTGCTTCCGCGTCGGGCCCCCAACTCCTGCACGTCCAGGGGACTTTCCGTGAATCGTCGGGCAAGCTGAACGTCCACTGGGACTCCCGGGGCGGGAGCGACGCCGCCGGTCTCGGCGAGTACCTCGGATGGCGGCGCCCCCCGCAGAGCGTCCTCGTCCTGGAGGCGGTGGATCCGGGGACGCGCGAGGAGGCGATGCGTCAGCTGGTCCTGCGGAACCTGTTCGCCGCCGAGGTCCTGGCCCGAGGGGACTTCGCGGCCGTGGTGGCCATCGGCCCGTTCCTGCGGCGCCCGGGCGAGAGCGAACGGGCCCGGCGGCGACTGATCCACGGGCTGCTCACCGGGCGGCACCCCGCCGTCGTGGTCGCGGAGCTCACCCGGGACCAACTGGGCGTCCCCCGGCCGACCGTCGCGCTCCCGGCGCTGTTCAGCGCCCTGCCGACCGGCCTCCTGCTGCCGCTCTGGACCTCGCTGTGACCGGTCCGTCCGCTGTGCAGGCTCTCCGTGGCACCCCGCACACAGACGTCGGCGGGGCCGCGAGCCCGGCCGCGGCCGGGGCCACCGCCGGAGCGCGGCCGTGAACGCCGGTGAGCGGCGACGGGCGGCGCTGCTGGCCCGGGCCGACGGGCTCGCGGCCGATCTCGACCACTGGCTCGCCCTCACCGACGGGCCCACGAGCGGGGCGCGCGGTGCCGGTCAGGCAGGCGCCGGTCAGGGCGGTGCGGCTCGGGGCGGCGCCGGCCGGGGCGACGCCGGAGCGCCCTTCCCGCAGCACCACACCCAGGTCCGCGCCGTGGACGCCGCGCTGCGCCCGCTGCTGGCCCGGGTCCGGGAGGCGGAGACCCGGCGGGCCGACACCGAACTCGGCCTCCTCCAGGAGGTGTGGTGGCGGCTGCGCGACGCACTCACGCAGCGGCACGACCGGTCGCTCGGGGACTTCCTCCTGCTGGCGGACGACTTCGTCTGGTCCTGCTACCGGCCCGCGCTCACCGCTGCCTCCTCCGTGCCGGGCGCGGAGATCCTCCCGGTGGAACCACCGCTGGTCCACCTCACGGCGCACGCCGTCCCGTTCGCCCTGCCGCGCCTGGTGTCCGAGGACCGGCAGGCGCGGGTGGACGAGCTGCTGCGCGCCCTGCCGGTGGCGCTGGTGGGGCTGCCGTTCGTCCAGTCCCGGCACCTGCCGGAGGCCGTCCTGGCCGCCCACGAGGTCGGCCACTGCGTCCTGGACGCGTTCGGGCTCACCGGCGAGCTGTCCGAGGTGCTGCGGCGGACGGCGGAGGGCCCGGACTGGTGGACCGACCGGCTGCCGGAGGTCTTCGCCGACCTGTACGGAGCCCTGTGCGCCGGCTCCGGGTTCGCCTTCATCCTCGCGGACTTCGTGGCACTCACCCCGGAGGGGCCGCCGAGCCCGCGCTACCCCGTGCCCCGCGTGCGGGTGGCTCTGGTGGCCGACGCCCTGGCGGAGGCCGGGGGCGAGGAGGCGGCGGTGGAGCTGCGGGCCCACTGGGCCGAGCACGCCGCCGGGAGCGGGCCGGCACCCGAGGGACTGCGGCCGACCGTCCGGGCCCTGCTCTCGGCCCCGTTGACTGCGCTCGGGGGCAGAACCCTGCTCGATCTCTTCCCCCGGGGCGTGGACGCCGGCCTTCGCGCCGCCGCCGACGCCCTGCTGCGCCGGTCGCCGATCCCGAAGTCGGTGCCCGGGACCGCCGGTGTCCTGCTGCCCGCCGCGGCCTTCGCCTTCCACACCGATCCGGACCGCTACGCCGTCGTCGTCAAGGACCTCACCGACCGGATCCTCCGGCTCGCCGCCGAGGACCGCACGCGCGGTGTGCGGGGCGGCGCGGGGGGCGATGAGGCCACCGACACCCCCGGGGACCGGGGCGCCCAGTCGGCGTCGCGGCTGAGGGCCCTGCTCGACGGCTGGGGAGCGGACCCGCCGGCGGACGCCGCCTCGTGAACGCCTGCCGGACGATCAGTCCGACGACCTGCCGGACGACCTGCCGGACGACCCGTCAGGAGCCGTGGGGCTCACCGGTGATCTCGGTCATCGCCTCGTCGTAGCGCCGGAAGAAGCGGGGGTCGGGGGCGGGGTCGTCGCGCTCGGCGCGGCGCAGCAGGCGCCAGCAGTCGGCGGTGAGGGCGCGGGCCTCGGCGCCGGGCCAGGGGCGGGGGAGGAGCTCGGGCGGCAGCAGCGGGTCGTCGGCGGTGGCCCGGGTGAACTCGGCGGCGAGCTCCAGGGCGACGGCGAGGCGTTCGACCCGGGTGGGGGCGGGGGAGCGGCCGGTGAGCCGGGCCAGACGGTCTGCGGCGACGGCGGCCAGGCGCCGGTGGCCGTCGGCGAGTTCGTCGAGCGGCCAGAGCCGACGGGCCAGGCGGAGGGGGTCGCTCTCGCCGCCGACCCGCAGGTCGGTGCTGGTGAGCAGGGTGACGCAGTGCCCGACGCCGAGCCGTTCGGCCTCGGCCTCGACGTACGGCTCCCACCTGTTGGCGCCGGCGTAGACGCCGCCCTGGACGGCCGCGCCGCCGAGCCGGACCAGGAACTCGCGCAGCGCGTCGCGGGCGGCACGGGCGGACTCGGGGACGGCGAAGGCGGCGAGGTGCCACCGGCCGTCCCACGGTGCGAGCCCGGCGTCCTGGGCGTACATGTGGCGGACGAAGTCGACCTCGGGTTCGGCCGCGCGCCGGGCCCGGTCGGTCTCCCGCAGGACGGCCCGGCGGCCGCGCCCCTCCTGGACGAGCAGCCCGTCGGCGGCCATCCGCTTGATGCAGAGGCGGACCTGCTGGTCGGTCATGCCGAGCTCGCCCGCCACCGCGTAGAGCTCGCCCGCGTCGACGGTGCCGTCCGCGCGGACCATGCCCTCGACGAGGGTCCGGGTGGGGACCTCCGGCCGTCCTTCCTCGGTCATCGCTGCCGTTCCTCTCCGGTGTCCACGGGCTGGTGCTCTCCGGCGAGTCTAGTCCGCCGCAAACTATCGAATGTCGGACGATAGTTTTCATGTCAATAGTTTCACGTCCGGCCCGGAGGCGGGGGGGTGGCCGGGCCTCCGCGGAAAGTTCGGGTGACGACCGACTGACCGAGTTTGAATATTTCAAGACAATCGCAGTCATCTCCTGACGCTCAGTCAGTCGGCCTTCTACGCTTCGGGCGGTCCGGGCGTCCCCCCGGGCCGCCCGACGGGCGGCCCGCCCGGTACCGCCGTGACGAGCGCTGCCGTGACAGGCAACGCCGCCACCGGCGCCACCGTGACGCGCACCGGCGTGACCGCGCCGCGTGACGGGCGCGGCCGGGACGAGCACCGCTGTGACGTGCACCGATTCGACGAGTCTGGAGATCTTCCGTGAGACAACGCCCGGCCCCGCGCCGCTACTGGACGGCCGTGACGGCCACCGCCGCCGCCACGGCCGCCCTGCTGGTCCAGCCCGGCACCGCCGCCGCGGCCGCGCCGCCGCCCGCCGTGACGGCCACGGTGGCCGTCGCGCCCTACCCGGCGGGCGTCGCGGTCGCCCCGGGCGGCGGGCGGGCCTACGTGACCAGCCAGAGCAGCGGCGTCGTGACGGTCCTGGACACCGCCGGTGGCGCGGTGACCGGCACCGTCACCGCCGGCACCGGCTCCTACGCGGTCGCGTTCGCCCCGGACGGCGGGCACGCCTACCTCACCCACCACCTCGACGGCACGGTCAGCGTGGTGGACACCGCCACGGCCGCGGTGACCGCCACCGTCCCCGTCGGCGCCGGCGCCTTCGGGGTCGCCGTCGCCCCCGACGGCGCGCACGCGTACGTCAGCAACGCGGACGCCGGCACGGTGAGCGTGCTGTCCACCGCCACCAACGCCGTCGTCGCGACCGTGCCGGTCGGCGCCGAGCCGCACGGGGTCGCCGTCGCCCCCGACGGCGCGCACGTCTACGTCGCCGCGTCCGGCGCCCAGCAGGTCGACGTCATCGACACCGCCACCCGCACGGTGAGCGCCACCGTCCCCGTCGGCCACGGCGTCTTCGGCCTGGCGCTCGCCCCGGACGGATCCAGGCTCTGGACGGCGAACGGTGGAGACTCCACCGTCAGCGTGCTGTCCACCGCCACCAACACCGTCACCGCCACCGTGCAGGTCGGGGCCAACCCGTACGCCGTGACCGTCGCCCCCGACGGCCGGTCCGTGTACGCCTCCAACTACGCCGACTCCACGCTCAGCGTTCTGGACGCCGCGAGCGGCGCCGTGACCGCCACCGTCCCGGTCGGGGCGAACCCCTTCACCCTGGCGCTCGCCCCCGACGGCCGGCGCGGCTACCTCGCCGACTTCGGCGGCGACACGGTGACCGTCCTCGGCTTCCCGCTGCCGGTTCCGGTGGTCACCGGGATCAGCCCGGCGAGCGGTCCGCAGGCCGGTGGCACGGTCGTCACCGTCACCGGCACCGACCTGTCGGGCGCCACCGCGGTCGGCTTCGGCGCCGCCGGGAACGCGGCCTCCTTCTCCTGCACCGACACCGCGTGCACGGCCACCGCGCCCGCCTCGGCCGCCGCCGGGACGGTGGACGTCCGGGTGACCACGCCCGGCGGCACCAGTGCGGTCGTGACGGCCGGCCGGTTCGAGTACCAGGCGCCCGCCGCCGACCTCGGCGTCGCGCTCGCCGCCACCCCGGTGCCCGGGCTGTTCGGCGGCCGGGTGGACTACACCCTGACCCTCACCAACAACGGTCCGGGCCAGGTCACCGCCGCCACCGTGACCTCGTCGCTGCCCGCCGGTTTCGGCTCGTACAGCGGCGACTGCACCATCGTGGCCTCCAAGCTCACCTGCGCCCTCACCCAGCCGCTGGCCGTCGGCGCCTCCGTCACGCGCCACTTCACCGTCCAGGTCGGCCTGCTCAACCTCGGCCGGACGTTCACCGTCACCACCACCCGCACGGCCGGCGCCCCGGTCGACACCGCGCCCGCCAACGACGCGGCCGCCCGCACCTGCCGGGCCACCCTCGGCCTGCTGATCAGCTGCGACTGACCGCCTCTCCGCGACGGGCCCGCCTCCGACCGGGGGCGGGCCCGTCGTCGCGCCGGCCCGCGCCACTGCTGGACGAAACGTCCAGTCTGGACGTACAGTCCGAACATGACCCCAGAGACCCCCGACCGGCGCGCCCGCACCTGGGAGCCCGTCTGCCGGGCGGTGGCCCTGCTGCTCGGGCCCTACGCCGAGGTGGTGCTGCACGACGCCGTCCGGGACGAGGTGCTCGCCGTCTGGAACCCGATGGGCGGCCGCGCCCCCGGTGACCCGTCCCTGCTCGGCGAACTCGACTCCCTGGACCAGTCCGCCCCGGACGTCTACGGCCCCTACCCGAAACTGCTGCCCGACGGCCGCCGGCTCTCCTCGGTCAGCGCGGTGCTCCGCGACGACGACGGACGCCCCGCCGCCGTCCTCTGCGTCAACCTCGACCGCGGACCGCTCGAACACGCCGCCGCCCTCCTGGCCGGCTTCGCCGCCCCCACGGCCCCACGCCCGGAACCGCTCTTCGAGCACGACTGGACCGAGCGGATGAACGACGTCATCGGAGGCTACGTCCGGGCCCACGGCCGGCCCCCGGAGCGGCTCGGCCGCGAGGACCGGCTCGCCGTGCTCCGCGAACTCGACCAGGCCGGAGTGCTCGCCGTCCGCCGGGCCGTGCCGGCCGTCGCCACCGCGCTCAAGGTGTCGCGGTCCACCGTCTACACCCTGCTCGCCGAACTCCGCGACGGGTCCGCCCCCGAGCCCGCCCCCGTCCCCGAACCGGCGCCGGATCCCCGACCGGCGGACCGCGCACCGGGCAACCCCACATCGAAGAACCGAGCACCGAGGACCGAGAGATGACCGAGCTGCCCGACTTCCGGCTGGAAACCTACTTCTCCCGCTGGGAGTTCACCGCCCGCCACCACCTCACCGCCTCCGACGCGCAGACCATGGCGATGTCCGAACTCCTCGCCCTGGCGGGCCCCGAGGACCGCCACGCCTGGGAGTCCCTCACCCTCGGCTACACCGAGACCTTCGGCGACCCGGCGCTCCGGCACGCGATCGCCGGCATGTACGACCGGGTGGACGCCGACGACGTCATCTGCTTCGGCGGCGCCCAGGAGGCCCTCAACCTCGCCATGCAGGTGCTGCTCGGCCCCGGCGACCACGCCGTCGTCCTCACCCCCAACTACCAGTCCGCCGAGACCGTGCCGCTCTCCCTCTGCGAGGTCACCGGCGTCGCCCTCGACCCCGACCGGGACTGGGCGCTCGACCTCGACGGGCTCACCGCCGCGCTGCGCCCCAACACCCGTGTGGTCTCGGTGAACTTCCCGAACAACCCCACCGGGAAGGTCATCGGCGCCGCCGACTTCGTCCGGCTGTCCGAACTCTGCGACGAGCGCGGAATCCACCTCTTCAGCGACGAGGTCTACCGGGGCCTGGAGCGTGACCGGGCCCGCACACTGCCGCAGGCCGCGGACCTCTCCGAGCGGGCCCTCTCGCTCAACGTCACCTCCAAGTCGCTCGGCCTGCCCGGCCTGCGGATCGGCTGGATCGCCTGCCGCAACCGCGAGTTGCGCTCCCGACTGGAGCGCGCCAAGCACTACACCACGATCTGCAACTCCGCCCCCAGCGAGATCCTGGCCCGGATCGCGATCAACGCCCGCGAGGGGATCCTGAGCCGCAACCGGGCCGTCATCGACGCCAACCTCCCGCTCTTCGACGCGTTTTTCGCGCGCTTCGCGGACCTCTTCGAGTGGCGCACCCCGGACGGCGGCTGCGTCGCCTACCCGCGCTACCTCGGCCGGGACGGCGTCGAGGCGTTCTGCACCGGGCTGGTCGAGGAAGCGGGGGTCCTGCTGCTGCCCGCCTCCATCTACCGCTCCGACCTGGCCCCGACGCCCACCGACCGGTTCCGGATCGGCCTCGGCCGGCGTGACCCGGGCCCCGCCCTGGACGCGTTCGCCGGCTGGCTGGAGGGCCGGCGGTAGTCCGACCCCGCTGCACAGAACTGGGGTCTCATCAGGTCGAACGGGCGCCCTTCGACCGGTACTTGAGTCCGAGCAGCGCGCCCGAGGCGCCGTGCGGCACCAGCCAGGAGATGTCCTCCCGGTCGACCGCGTCGAAGCGGTACTTGTAGGGCTCGGTGCCCCGCAGGAAGTCGAAGGTGGACAGCCGCCGTCCGGCCGCGGCCCGGATCGCCTCGGCGATCACCGCGGTGCCGAGCCGCTGCGGCGCCCAGGTCTGGTCCCAGCCGATCTGGTAGTAGGAGAAGGTGCGCTTCCACTGGAAGCCGTAGAGCACGCCCACCACCTCGCCCTCCCGTTCGGCGACCAGGAAGGCGGGGCCGTCGCCGCGGCCGGTCGCGGCGGCCCGCTCGATCACCCGGACGTGCAGCGGCGCCCGGGCGGCGTCGAAGGTGGTCGGCTTGCCGAGCGCGGCCCGGCGCAGCCGGTGCAGCCGCACCGCCGCCTTCAACAGGTCGAACCGTTCGGCGAGTTCGGCTTCCGCGATGGCCGGCGGCACCCACCGGAAGGTGATCCCCTCGGCGGCCAGCTTCCGGCCGTAGCGGCGCAGGTCGGCCCGGAACTGGCGTGAGCCCAGCGCGTCCGGCCCCGCCGTCAGATCGGCGCGCGGGCAGGGGGTGCGGCCGATCTCGACCGCGCCCGGCGGCAGCAGGTCCGCCTGGTCCGGGTCGAGGTCGGTGAGCAGCAGGCTGCGGCGCCGGCCGCGCCGGGCCAGCCAGTCGGCCACGTCGGCCCGGCGCTCCGGTGCGACCGCGAACCCGCAGTGGTCCGCGGCGCCCGGGCCGGAACCGAGGACCGTCAGGCACGGGACGGCGACCGGTGCCCGCGGGTGGAGCCGCCGGGTGGTCCGCAGCAGCGGAACGACCGCCGACACCCGGCCGTCCGGCTCCCGCCAGACCACGATCTCGCCCGCCTCCGACCCCGCGCCCTCGCGCGCGCCGACCGTCTCCCACCAGGCGAGTGCCCATTCCGGCGTGGTGAACCAGGATCCGCCGGGTTCACCGGCTGCCAACTCCCGCCATCCGTCGACGACCTCCGGCGGAAGGGCGGCCGTCCGGTACCGGACCGGCCTCGCTCCGGCCGACTGCGCTCCGGCCGGCACCGACCCGGCCTGTTCTGGAACGGCCGGCAACGAACCCGCCGCATCGGTGTGCCTCGTCCCCACGTCTCCAGCCCCCCACGCCTCTCCCGCCCCCGGTGCACCGCCGGTCGGCGGCCGGTCGCGGGCCGGTCCGCATTCTCCCGGAATCCGGTCGCCCGGTGGCGGCGTTCGGCGCAGGCCGTCCGGGTCCACCACCACCGGTGAGGTCCGGGCCCCGCTCAGGCACCGCCACGGAGGTGGTGGACGGTGGGGTGGAGGCCGGAGAGGATGGTGTCGAAGCGGTCCCGGCCGGTGGTGGAGTTGACCCGCAGACGGCTGATGCGCAGCGGGTTCGGCGGGAGCAGCCGGTCCTGCCGGTGGTCGAAGAGGAAGCCGACGTGGTAGCCGAGGCGCCGGAGTTCCGCGTCGGCCCGCGGGTCGACGTTGCCGTTGGGGTAGGCGAAGGCGGTCGGCGGCTCGCCGTCCAGCCAGCCGGTGAGCGTGTCGTGGGCGCGGGCGATCTCGTCGCGGACGGTGTCGTCGTCGCACCGGTCCAGACACGCGTGGCCCGCGCTGTGGTTGCCGATCTCCACGCCGTGCCGGCGCAGCGTCCGGAGGTCCTCGCGGGTGAGCTGTTCCTGGCGGGGTGCGGGCTCGGTGGCGGTCTCGCGGAGTTCGGCGAGGGCGGCGCGACGGTCGTGGTCGGCGAGGGACTTCATCCGGCGGACCACCGCGCCCGGCGGGCAGTCGGCCAGCCGGTGGGCGGTGCCGCCGTGCGCGGCGAGGAACGCGGCCTCGGTCCACCAGAACGGCCGGTCGCCGTCGACGAGGTCGGTCACCACGAACGCCGCCGCGGGGATGCCCAGGCGGGTCAGGACGGGCAGCCCCTCGGAGAGCACGGTGCGGTCGCCGTCGTCGAAGGTGACCAGTACGCTGCGGGCCGGCAGCCGCCGACCGGTCCGGACGGCCTGCACGACGGAGGGCAGCGAGACGGGACGGGCGATCCGGACCAGACGCTCCATCTGGAGCGTGAAGACCTGCGGGTCGTCCACGCCGTGGTAGGCGAGCACCGCGAGCCGGCGGGTGGCCGCGAGCCGGAACAGCGGCTGGAGCGGCGAGTTGCGCAGGACGGCGTCGACGGTGGCGCGGCGGCCGGCCAGTCGCCCGCGCGGCGGTGCGAGGCCGGGGCCGGTGCCGCCCCCGGCCGGAGTGTCGCCGCGCGGCGCGGTCGTGGTGATGAGGTGGCCATCGGCGGCCCCGGTCGATCGGGCGCTTCCGTCGGGCATGGACGCGCTCCCCCTTCCTCCCCGTCGGTGCTTCGGCGGCGGGGCGGAACACGGTGCAGCGGCAGGCGCGGCCGCTCGGGCGCACACCTGTCGGGTGGGCGGCCCGCCCCGCTCCACGCAATACCAAGGTAGTGCAAAATCCCATGCTCCGAGGAGGGTTGTGCGTGGCGGGCGGCTTTTCGGAGCGAGGATGGCGCATTGTCGGCAGGCTCGTGACCCGGGCGGCGCGCGGGACGGGCCGGCCGCCGGTTGCGGGACCGGCGGCCGGCCCTGGGCAGGGGCGCGGGGCCCCGGCTCATGAACCCTTCCGGCGCGGACGGGGCGTCAGAACGGGCCGGTACAGGTGGTCACCCGCTGCGCCGCGTCCAGGGCGGGGCCGCCGGTGGCGCAGATGAGCTTGAGGTCGTCGGTGACCACGCGGGGCGTCACGGCCCTGGCGAACCCGTGGGTGACGGTGGTCGCGGACGCGACCGTCACCCACGGGCTGCCCCAGGCGCGCTGGGTGCGGACCTCGACCTGGACGACCGTCAGCTGTGCCGGGTCGGCCGACACCTGGGCCACACCGACGATCCCTCCGCCGTCCTTCTCCTGCCATACGCACGGGTGGTTGACGAGGGTCGTGCAGGCCGCTCCCGCGGCGTCGCCGGTCGTTGCCGCAGCCGAGGCCGGGAGGATCGTCGCCACAGTGATCCCTGCCGCCGCCACTATCAGAGCTGCGATACGAGCGCGCATGATATGAACCTCCTTGGAATGAAAGGGAATCTCACTCTGTGGGACGAGTCTTGCACAGATCGTGGACATGCCCCGTGTGTGTTGCATCACACCCAAGGTGACCGTTCAACTACATTCCGCAATCATGCCGGTGACGTCACGACTACCGTCAGGTGGTCGGCGGCAGCACCATCCGGCGTCCGGCCGACGCCCCGCCGTCCACCAGGACCGAGGTGCCCGTCTGGTAGGAGAAGTCGTCCGAGGCGAGCGCCAGGACGGCCCGGGCGATCTCCTCCGGTTCGGCCATCCGCTCCAGCCCCTCGACGTTCAGCGGCCCGAAAGCCTGCTTGAACCGGGCCCAGTCCGCGTCCGGCACGCCCGGCGGTCGCACGAACGCGGTGTCCGTGGTGCCCGGGAGGATCGCGTTGATCCGGATGCCCTGCGCGCCGTACGCGAGCGCGGCGGACATCACGATGCCCTGGACCGCCCGCTTGCTCGCCGAGTAGGCCGCGCCGTTCGGCCGGGCCCGTTCGGCGGAGGCGGAGGAGGTGCAGACGATCACCCCGTGTCCGGCCCGCAGCATGTACGGGACCTGGTACTTGACCGCGAGGAAGACGCCCCGGGCGTTGGTGTCCTGCACGTCGTCCCACTCGGCGACGGTGAGCTCGTGGAGCTGCTTGCCGCTGCCGATACCGGCGTTGTTGACCGCGATGTCCGGACCGCCGTACCGGGCGGCCACCTGGTCGGTGAACCGCTCGACCTGGGCCGGATCGCGTACGTCGGCCGGGAAGTAGGTGGCCTCGCCCCCGGCGTGGCGGATCTCCTGCTCGACGCGGCGGCCCGCCTCGACGCGCCGGCCGCAGAAGCCGACCCGGGCGCCTTCCGCCGCGAACGCGAGGGCGGCGGCCCGGCCGATGCCCGAGGTGGCGCCGGTGATCAGTACCGACCGGTCCTCGAACCGGCGCGGCCTGCGCCGCTCGGCGGGTGCGGCCTGGGCCTGCCCGGCGGCCCCGAGGCCGGCGGCGGCTGCCACCAGCCCGGCCGCCGACGCGCCGAGCAGGGCCCGGCGGCCCGGGTCCGACGGCGAACCCGGCGGGAGGGAGGGGGAGTTGTTGATGTCCATGGCGAAACCCTGACAGTCCGCGGTCGGCGTGTCCCTCGGCCGACCGGCCCGATCGGCGGGCCGATCGGCCGGGTCTCCCGGCCGGTCGGCCCCGGTCCGCCGGCCGGCCGGAGGAGAACCCTCCTCCCTCCTGCGGAGGAGGCGCACACCTCTGGCTCGCACCACCCAACTGGCGCCCTCCGACACGGCGTTCACTCGTACGGGTGGCGGACCGGCGCGGGGCCGTTCGGACGGCTACGATCGAGCCGACCCACGGAGGTGACCTGCATGGACACGGTCATCGTGCAACTTCCCGACCCCCGCCCGCCGGTACCGCCCGACCGCCGCTTCGCCCGGCTGACCCGGCCACCGCGCACCGCCCCGCCCCGGCGCCCCGCGCTGCTGCACCTCGGCCCCGGCGAAGCCGTCGAGTTCGGGCGTGGCGAGCCCGGACGCCCGATCGGCGTGCCGATCGCCGATCAGGGCGTCTCGCGCCGCGCCGGCGAGATCACCGCGGCCGAGGACTACTGGCGGCTCTCCAACTTCAGCGCCACCGCGACCTATGTCGTCGAGAACCTCGAAGGGGCCGGCGAGCACGTCAAGGTCGCTCCCGGACGGCTCGGCGCACCGGTTCCGTTCGAGTTCTCCCGGATCCTCCTGCCGGCTCTCGGCGAACCGGTCGCCTTCAAGGTCTTCGCCCCCCAGCACGCCTACCTGGACGGCGTGCCGGGCTCGCCGGCGGGCGCGGGCGGCGAGCGGACGGTCAGCCCGTTCGCCCTCGACCCGACCTCGAAGTACTTCCTCGTCCTGCTCGCCCTCTGCGAACCGCGGCTGCGCTCGCCGTCCGCCGCCGCCGTCCCCGGCGCGACCGAGGTGGTGGCCCGGCTGCGTGCCCTGCCGGCCTGTGCGGGGCTCACCCGCTCGGCCGTCAACTACCACATCGACTACCTGGTGGCGAGCAAGCTCCGGCTCCGCGAAGCGCCGGAGGACGGTCCGGGCGAGGGCGGCGCCGGTGGCAAGCGGGAGGAACTGGTGGCACTGGCCCTCAAGTTCGACCTCGTACGGGAGGAGCACCTGACGCTGCTCCCGCCGCGGCGCACCGGCTGACCCGCCGTGGAACCGCTCGACCGGGCCCGCGCGGCCGAGCCGGTCCCGGGCGATCCGGCCGGGGCACCGGCCGGTGCCGCACCTGCGGGCGGACGGGCGGCGGGCGGACGGGCGGCGGTCGAGGTGGCCACGGCCGGAACGGACGAACAGGCGGTCGGCGAGCCGGTGTTCGAGGTGCCGCCGGGCTACCCCGTCGCCGGGTACCTGGTCGGCGAGCCGATCGGGGCCGGTGCGTGGGGCAGCGTCTACGCGGCCCGCAAGGACGGGACCGCCCCCGGGTCGGCTCCCGGGTCGGCCGAACCTCCGGACGCCGCCGTCAAGTTCCTCCGTCCCGCACTGCTCAGCCCCGGCCAGCGCCGCACCATGGAGCAGGTCGCCCGCAGCGAGATGCGGTTCAGCCGCCTCGCCGATCACCCCCACCTGATCCGCACCCTCGCCGTCGTCACCGTCCGGGACCGGGCCCACCCCGGCCTGGACGGAGCGGTGGCCCTGGTGATGGAACGCGCGGACCGCAGTCTCCAGGACGTCCTCGCCTCGGCGGGCCCGCCCGGGGCCGTCCCCGGCGCCGAACGGATCCTCGCCGAGGTCGGGGCCGGCCTCACCCACATGCACGCCGTCGGCTGGGTCCACGGAGACCTCAAGCCGGGCAACGTCCTGCTGATGCCCGACGGCACCGCCAAGCTCGCGGACTTCGGCCTCACCGCCGAACTGGAGGGCACCCACGCCTACGCCCCGCCGCTCGGCTCGCCCGACCACGTCCCGCCGGAGTGGTGGTCGCAGCGGACCGGAGCCCGCGGGGTCGCACTCCGGCCGAGTGCCGACCTCTGGGCGTTCGGCGTCCTCGCCCACCAGGTGCTCACCGGTCTGCACCCCTTCCTCGGCGCGACCGCGCGGGCCCGTTCGCTGGCCGCCCTCGCCTACGCGCGCGGCACCGCCCCGCTCCGCCTCGACGGGGCGCTCCCCGCGCCGTGGCGGCCCCTGGTCACCGCCTGCCTGGCGGCCGACCGCGCGCGGCGCTCGGAGGTCGACCTCGCGGCCCTCCTCGCCACGGCCCTCCGGGAGGCCGCCCCGCAGGGAGCCGCCGGACCACCGGCCTCCCCGGACCCCGGCTCCCCGGACCCCGCCCCGCCGGGGACGGCCGCCAACGGGCGTCGGCGCCGTCGCGCGGTGGTGGCCCCACTGCTCGCGGCGGCCGGCGCCCTGCTCGCCCTCTCCGGCTCCCCGGAGCCGGCCGTCCCCCGGCCGGGGTCCGCGGCAGGGTCGGCGGTCACGGCCCCGCTGCCCGGCGCGATCCCGCCCGGCGCCGACGTGCCGGCCGCACTGCGCGGCCCGATCGACGACGCCGCCCGCCGCTGTCCCGAACCCGAGATCACCCCGGTCCTGCTGGCCGCGATGCTCAAGGCGGAATCCGGCTTCGACCCGGCCGCCGCCCGCCCCGCGACGGGGGAGTACGGCGTCGCCATGTGGACGCCGGCCGTCTTCAACGCCTGGGCGCAGGACGGCGACCACGACGGCGTGAAGAACCACCTCGATCCTGCCGACGCGATCGCCTCGATGGGCAACTACGTCTGCTGGCTCGACCAGCGGTTCAAACAGCGCGGCTTCACCACCGGCCTGCCCGCCCTGGTGGCGGCCGGCTACCGGACGAGCGACAAGACCGTCGCCGACGCCGGGGGCGTCCCCGAGCGGGTGAAGCCGCATGTCGCCAAGGTCCTCGGCTACCTCGCCGAGTACGCTGACCAGGGCGGTTCCGGTACATGAGGTGGGCCACATCCTCGCCCTCCCCGGCGGTGTCACCCGGCCGCGAGCACTCCGGGATGCGATGCTCGGCCGCATGTTCACCAAGCTCCGATCGGCCGCCACCCAGTGGACCACCGCCGTCCCAGCGGCGGCTTTCCTCGTTCTCGTCCTGACCTGGCACCGCGATCTGCCCGGCTGGGTGGTGGCCCTGGTGTCCTGCTTCCTGGCGGGCGCCGTGCTCGCCGCCGTGCACCACGCCGAGGTGGTCGCCCACCGCGTGGGGGAGCCGTACGGCTCACTGGTGCTGGCGGTGGCGGTCACGGTCATCGAGGTGGCGCTGATCGTGACGCTGATGGCGGACGGCGGTGACAAGGCCGCGACGCTGGCCCGCGACACCGTGTTCGCCGCGGTGATGATCACCTGCAACGGCATCTTCGGTCTGTCACTCCTGGTGGCGGCCCTCAAGTACCGGGTGGCGGTGTTCAACGCCGAGGGGACGGGCGCGGCGCTCGCCACCATCGGCACCCTGGCCGCGCTGAGCCTCGTCCTGCCGACCTTCACCACCAGCTCGCCGGGCCCGCAGTTCGCGCCCGCCCAGCTGGCCTTCGCCGCAGCGGCGTCGTTCCTGCTCTACGGGCTGTTCGTGGCCACCCTGACGGTCCGGCACCGGGACTACTTCCTGCCGGTCACGCCGGAGGGCAAGGTGCTGGACGAGGAGGACCACGCCGCGCCGCCGACCGTCCGTGCGACCGTGACCAGCCTGATGCTGCTGGGGGTGGCGCTGATCGCGGTGGTCGGCCTGGCGAAGGGCGTCTCGCCGACCATCGAGTCGGCCGTGGACTCCGCGGGGCTGCCCGCCTCGGTGGTCGGTGTCGTGATCGCCCTGCTCGTGCTGCTGCCGGAGACCATCGCGGCGATCCGGTCGGCGGTCCGCAACCGGGTGCAGACCAGTCTCAACCTCGCGCTCGGCTCGGCGCTCGCCAGCATCGGCCTGACCATCCCGGCGGTGGCGATCGCCTCGATCTGGCTCACCGGCCCGCTGGTGCTCGGCCTCGACTCCTCGCACCTGGTGCTGCTCGTGCTGACCCTGATCGTCGGCACCCTGACGGTCATGCCGCGCCGGGCGACACCGCTCCAGGGCGGGGTGCACCTGGCGATCCTGGCGGCCTACGTGGTGCTGGCGATCAATCCCTGACACGGCCCCGCGGCCGCGGGGGAGCAGGACGGACCGGGCGGGCCGGCGACCGGGAGCGGTCGCCGGCCCGCCCGCGTCGTGTGCCCCGGCGACGACTTCAAGGACCCGCCCGGCGACCCCGCCGGGCTCGATCCGGAGCTCGCCCGGGCGATCGGGCGCCACCTCGGCCTGCGGGTCGCGTTCACCGACCTGCCCTTCGACCGGCTGATTCCGGCCGTCCGGACAGGGCACCCGGACCTGGCGATGTCCGCCGTCGTCGACACCCGGCAGCGCCGGCTCGGGGCCGCCGAGGACGGCTGCCGGGCCGACGCGGCCGTCGACTTCGTCGACCACCTCGCGACCGGCACCTCGATGGTGGTCAAGGCGGGCAACCCGCTGGACCTCTCCGCCCCGGAGAGCTCTCCGGCCGCGCGGTGGCCGTCCGGCACGGCACCGGCCAGGACGAACCGCCTTGCGGGACGTCCTGGTGAAGACGGTGGACCGGCTGATCCGGAACGGCGAGTACGACCGGGCCCTGACCAAGTGGAACATCCGGAAGGGGGTGTTCTCCGGCGCCGTCGTCGACGGCGGCTTCCGACGGCACAACCCGGCAGCGGAGTCCGGTAGCGGAACCCGGCGGCGGGCGCGGCGGCGTTCCGGGTCCGCCCCCGGGGGCATCCCGACGGCCGGTCCCCACCGGTCGTCGGAACGGGTCCGCGTGTCGGGGCGCGGCGCGGTGGACAGTGTCCATATCGTCTGAGACCGCCGAGTCCGCCGCCGAACCGACCGACCGACACCCGTGGGAGCGCCGAATGCCCGGCCCAGCACAGCAGCCGTCCACCGACCCCGCCCGCCCGGGCACCGGCCGCCCGGGCACCGCCCCGGCGACGGCCGGTCCCGACGCGGCCGGTCCCGACCGGGACCGGGACACAGCGGAGGGTGCCGGCCCCGACGGTCCGGACGTCGACAGCGCCGACGTGATCGTCGTCGGCGCGGGTCCGGCCGGTTCCACCGCCGCCTACCACCTGGCCCGCACCGGGCTGGACGTGCTGCTGCTGGAGAAGTCGTCGTTCCCCCGCGAGAAGGTCTGCGGCGACGGCCTGACCCCGCGTGCGGTACGGCAGTTGGTCGATCTGGGCATCGACGTCTCCGAGTCGGCCGGCTGGTTGCACAACCGCGGCCTGCGGCTGGTCGCCGGCGGGCGCCGGCTGGAGCTGGACTGGCCCGAGCTGTCCGCCTTCCCCGGCTTCGGGCTGGTCCGGCGCCGCGCGGACTTCGACGAGCTGCTCGCCCGCCGCGCGTCCTCGGCCGGTGCCCGGCTGGTCGAACGCGCCAACGTGTCGGGCCCGATGATCGACGAGCGGTCCGGCCGGATCACCGGTGTCACCGCCCGGCTGGGCGAGGAACGCCGCCCGGTCGTCTACCGCGCGCCGCTGGTGGTCGCGGCCGACGGCAACTCCACCCGGCTCTCGCTCGCGATGAAGCGCTACCGCCGGACCGACCGTGCGATGGGCGTCGCGTACCGGACCTACTTCACCACCCCGCGCCACGAGGACCGCTACCTGGAGGCGTGGCTCGACCTGCGCGACCCCGGCGACCCTGCACGGCGCCTGCTGCCCGGCTACGGCTGGGTGTTCGGGATGGGCGACGGGACCGCCAACGTCGGCCTGGGGGTGCTCGACACCGGCGCCGTGGCCGGTGAGGTGGACTGGCGCGAGCTGCTCCGCCGCTGGTGCGCCGACCTGCCGCCCGAGTACGGCTACACCCCCGAGGGGGTCACCGAGCCCGTCCGCGGTTCCGCCCTCCCGATGGGGCTCAACCGCCAGCCCCACTACGCCGACGGACTCCTGCTGGTCGGCGACGCGGGCGGAACGGTCAGCCCGGCCACCGGCGAGGGGATCGCCTACGCGATGGAGTCCGGCCGCTTCGCCGCCGAGACGGTCGTCCAGGCGCTGGCGCGGCGCACCGACCGGGGGCGCGAACTCGCCCTGCGCGCCTATCCGCAGGCGCTGCGCGCCGCCTATGACGGCTACTTCGCGCTCGGCAGGCTCGTCGCCGAGGCCCTGGGCCGCCCCCGGCTGCTCGGCGCGGCCGGGGCCGCCGGACTCGGCAACCCGGCCGTGCTGAAGGTGGCGTTCCGTCTGATGGTCAACCTGACCGAGCCCAACTCCCGCGACGCGCTGGACCGGCTGCTCCATCTGCTCGGTCGGCTGGCGCCGAGCAGCCGGGGCTGACCGCCAGGTCCCGCCGCGAGGACTCGCGCCGCCGGTCCGCTCCGGCCGCCGCGCGGCGGAGACCGCGACGGGAGGGGGCGTGACCCTCCAGTCTGCGCGCCCCCGGTGGCCGGCGTGCGCAGGTTGGCCGAATCCGGGGGAATCGACGGCACTGCGGGCCCGGTGTGTTGACGCGGGGTCAGGTGATCCGCTTGCCTGGGTCGCGGCCCGGACACGGAGGGTGACTGATCGCCCGGTGTCCGGGAGGATCCGGCCGGTCGCGCCCTGCGGCCTGCCACCGTCCGTCACCGGCCGGTCCCGGCCGGCGCCGAACGGCCGCCGGCCATCGGCCACCGGACCACCGGACCACCGACCCACCCGGCGGCTTTCACGACGGAGACCTCGTGCGCCTTCGCCTGTTCGCCGCACCGCTCGCCGCGGTCGTGGCCCCGCTAGTCCCGAGCATCCCGGCGGCCGCCGATTCGGCCCCCGACGTGCTCGCCGCCCGGGCGGCCGCGACGACTCCCTCGAACGAGTGCTCGGAGGCCGACCGCCACGGGGACCCCCGGCTCGGTCCCGCCGACCTCCCGACCAGGGGCCCGGTCGGCCGCGAGCTGATCGGCGACAAGCGCACCGGAAATGAGGCGGCGTGGTTGGAGGCGCGGGCGGCGGCTGGCGAGTTGAACACGGTGCCGGCCGGGTTGGGGCTGCACGGTGATGATCAGGTGCGGGCTCAGGCGGGGTGGTCGGACGACGGGCGTGGGGTCGTGTACCTGAGGGGCACGCTGTCGGGGGCGAGGAAGCTGCGCAGTGCGCTCTACCGGATGACGGAGCGGCAGGTGTCGGGCCGTGCGGTGTGTGACAGCCCTGAGGGGCGCTCTGTCGATGACTGAGCGCTGAGGCGGGTCGTGCGCCGTCGGGCGTCCTGGTGTCCGGCCGGGACCGGCCGTCAGGCCGCATGCCCGGCCGGGGCGCCGGGGGCGACCGGCGGCGCTGTGCGCCGCCCTTGAGTGAGTGAAGAAAGTATTCGACAACAACAAGTCGGTCGGCGGTACGAAGGCAGGCTGGGGTGCGACCCGGCAGCTTCGGACCGTGATTCGAGCCGAAGGGTGCCCATGGCGCGGAGTACACGCCTTGCCACCGACATGACGGTCCGCCTGACGTGCAGGCGCACGACTGAGGCCTGCACCAGCCAGTGCAGGCCTCAGCGCTACGATGAGTGCGACTGGATCCACCTCGGTGCGAGCACCGCAGCAGCCCTCGTCATCTAGGTCCGCGCGCGATCAACCAGGCGGGTTCAGTACACCACCCACCACTGGTCCTTGGCTGCCTCGAAGGTGTTGACGCAATCGTACTGGAAGGCAGCGTTGCCGAGGCCCATACCCTGCACGACCAGGCACTTCCCGTTGCTGTTCGCGTTCTCGAACTGATACCGGCCGGCGCTGTCCCTGTAGGTGTACCAGAGCTGGTCGTTGAACCGGCTGTCGCAGCCGTACTGGAAGGCTCCGCTGCCGTTGCTCTGACCCTGCACGACCAGGCACAGGTTGGTGCCGACCTTGCCGATCTGGGCCTTCGTTTGGGTGACCCAGCGGACGGTCCACTTCTGGTCGTCAAAGTCGTCGCAGGTGTACTGGAAGGCACCGTTGCCGTAGGTACTCCCCTGCACGACCAGACACTTTCCGCTGTTCGCGTTCTGGTAGTGCTGCCCGGCGACCGTGAGCCCGGCGAGCTGAGCACTGCTGCTCTGGGCGGTGACCTGCGTCCGCGTGGCCGTGGTCTCGGCCGAGGCCGGGTTGGCCGCTCCGACCAGGGTGGCGGAGACGAGAGTCGCCCCCAGAGTGGCGGCGCCCCCTGCCCGAATTACCTTCTTCATGACCTGAAGCATTGACCCCTCCACTTACTTACAGGTTTTCCGACGTGGCACGTATCGAGTGCCACCCTGAACTCTATGCGACGACCGCCCGAAGGGGTAGATACCGCAAGGAATTTTAAATGCATGGTTCGTGCCGATATGAATTGATTGATGAAATCAGGCGCCAATCACCCCGAAATGAAGTACACGTACACAAATGGCCCGACGGGAGTCGTTTAATCGTAGAGTCATTGGACTTACGGTGACCAAGTCACCCTAAGGGGCATTTCTCCGACATGGGTGGGATGTTCACGGGACCCTCGGGTCGTGCCGTGATCAACATCCGTGGGGGCCGGGAAATTTCAAACCGCCGGCCGGGCATCTGCTGCCCGCCGGGGGTCTGCTTCTGGCGGTACTCGCGGGTGTCACCCCGACCTCCGCCACTGGCGCGGTGCCCGCCGATACCCCGGCCGCCGACGCGTGTCCGCCGTGCCCGATCACCGAGACGGGGGACGGCGATACCAAGACGCGGATCGGTCTGAGCATCCTCCAGGGCGGTGGCCGGGGGCGATCGCCCCGGATACAGCCTCGCTATGCGTGCGTCGGCTACCGGCTACCGGACAACGGGGCGGTGGGTGATCGTGAGCGGTGTGGCGTCGGCCTGGGTTCTGGTCACGCGCCGGGAGGTGAGCGGTGGGGTGTTCTCCGGGACGTGGAGGGCAGCACGCTCGTCGGGATGGGGCATGCGGGCGCAGTGTGCCGGTGACTTCTTCCATGGGCAGGAGTGCGGTGTAGCGGGCGCGGGTGCCGCTGCTCTCGTGGGTGTAGAGGCGCTGGACGAGGTAGGCGGCTTCGCCTTCTTCGGCCTGGAGGGCGGCGGCGCTGGCTTCCGGTCGGACGCGGTAGGCCATGGGGTCTCTTATCAGTCAAGAGATCAAGAGATCCACTGATGTCGATGATTGGAATTCCGTAACGTTCAACGACGTCGATACAGTCTTCTAGGCGGCGCGGGTCGCGTGTCAGGCGATCAAGGTCAACAACTATCAACCCGTCAAGCCGTTCGCCATTGGGTGCTCGGCGGGCTCTGAGATTTTCCAGAGCGTTGTCCAGGACGGGTCGAATTACGCGATGGATGTAAGTCCCGTCGGGCAGTTTCACTCGGCGCCGCTTCCATGCGGAGGTGTCCGGCTCTCGATAAGTCCAGACGTACTTTCCACCACGCCTCTCGACGTACTCTCGATCGTCTCTTTCGTGTTCGTCGGTGCTCTTGATGTCCCTCCCCGTAAGGTACGGGATCTTGCCCGGCTCTTCGGAGCCTGGGAGCTCCCCTTCTACCTCTTCGGTTGAAAGTCGGGTGAGACCGGCCCAGTTCATGCCGTTGAACTGGCCTTGCTTCACTCGGCCGATCAGCTCCTTGTCCACAAGCAGAAACTACATTTGGAGGACCACTGTGTCCTGAAGCCGTTCAAGGTGCACGCCGGCCCGATCGCGCCCTGGTTCGGCCAGCCCGGCTACGGCTTCCGGTACCAGCTCGACGCCGCGCTGGTGCCGAACGGCCCGTCCAGGCCGAACGTGCTCTGGCTCGTCGACAACGGGTACCTGGCCCGCATCTGATCCCTGCTCCGGCCCTGCCCGGCCCGAGCCCGTCACCCCGGCTCCGGCCGGGCCGGAGCCGGTGGGTCCGCGGGCTCCCGTCCGGCCCCGGCGGCCACCGGACGGGAGCCGGTCACCAGACGTCGCCGTCGCGCCAGTCGCAGGCCAACCGCCCGCCGAGGTCCGGCGGAGCCGCCCCCGGCAGCACGAACACCGCGCCCTCCTCCTCCGGGGTCGGTACCGGGCCCCGCGGAGCGAGCACGGCGAGCGGACCTCGCCACGGCAGCCACCCGCGCGCGGCGTAGAACCGCGCCGCGTCGTCCGCCGCGCAGAGCGCCCCCAGCTCGTACCCGCCTCGGATCACCTCCTCCAACGCCGTCATCAGTGCCGCGCCGTGGCCGCGCCCGCGCCGGTCGGCCCGGACCACGACGTTCTCCACGTAGCCGGTGCGCAGCGCGCGCCCGCCGTGCAGCATCCGGCGCTGGACCACGGACGCGTGGCCGACCAGCAGGCCGCCCTCCCGGACGAGCGCGTGCAGGCCGCCGAGTCCGTGCTCCCAGTCCTCCTCGGCGAGGTCGTCGAACTCCTCGGACAGCAGGCCCCGGACCGCCTCCCGGGCCGTGCGGTCCAACCGGGCGGTGTGGACGGTGACGAGGTCGCGCATGCCCCGATCGTGGCACGCCCGCGCGCCGCGTCGCGCCGTCGTCCCCGGCCGACCCGGACCTCGCCTTCCGGCACCCGCTCCGCACCACCGACGCGCCGTCGGCCGGAGGAGCGGGGACGCCGCCGCCTTCGCCGCTGTCGACCGGGCCGGCGAGGGCTGCTCGGCAACACCGCCCGCGCTGCCTCGCCACCGACCCGCGCGCTCCGCCCGCCCGACCGCCCGGCCGCTCGCCCGTCGGACTGCCCGTCCCCGTGGCCGCGATCACTCCGGGTGAGCGCACGGGCGCGCTGCGCGCCGCGGCGGAGGCCGGCCCCGTGCTCCCGTCCCGGTCCAACTGGCGGCGCCACCGCTCCGGTCCCGCCCCGAGCTGCGCGGACGCCGTCGCGCCGGGCGGAGGCAGGGGGTGCGGGCCTAGTCTGGAAGGGCGCGCCGGTACGCGGTGCGGAACGGGATCGGTGAGCCATGACGGTCATCTCGGCGGCACTCTTCGGGACCGACTGGCGCGGTGCGTCGCCCGGCTCCGCCGAACTGTTGCGCGAGTGCGCCGCGCGGGGCTGGACGGTGGTCCTCACCGCCCCCGGACCGGTCGGCGCACCGGTACTCACGGTGACCGCGCCGGGGTCCGATCCGCTCGGAGCCGGGCTCGGTCTGGTGGGCGGCATGCCGTCCCACGCGGTGTTCGTCGCCGGAAGCGTTCCCGAAGTGCGGTCGGCGCGCCGGGCCGGAGTGCCCTGTGTCGCCGTACGGGGCGGCGGCGCGACCGCCCCGGAGCTGCGGGCGGCGGGCGCGGCCGAGGTGCACCGCGACGCCGTCGCCCTGTTGCGCGTGCTGGACGACAGCCTGCTCGCCCGGCCCCGGGCGTTCGGCGCCGGCCGTCTCCCGGTCGCCGTCGCGCCCGGGGGCCGGAGCGGTTAGCACATACCGGACCGGGCATCCGCCCGGAGGAGTGGACACCGTCACCGGAAGCCCGGAGGTGACCGAGATGGACGGACCCGCGTTGAGCGGACGGGAGCGACGTCTCCTTGAGGAGATCGAGGACGACCTGCGCCAGGACAGCCGCCTCGACCGGCGGCTGAGCACGATGGGCGCCAAACGTCCGAGCCGCGGCCGGCGTGCGGTACGCGGCCTCGCCCGCCGGGTACCGACCGGGGTGGCGATGACGGGGCTGGTGATGTCCGCGGTGTGCCTCAGCATCGCGGTGCGGAAGCCCACGGCGGCCGTGCTGATCGGTGTGGCGGTGCTGTGGGCGGGCAGTGTCGCCCTCGCGGCCGGCATCGCGGCGCTGCTGCACCACCAGCACCGGCACCAGCAGGGCGGTGCGGACGACCTGGGCGACTCGGCCCGCCGGCCGGACCTGCGCGGTCCGGACCTGGGCGGCCGGGATCCCGGTGGGCGGTATCCCGCCGGCGGCCCGGACTTCGCCAAGGGGGCCGGTGGACCCGACGACCGCGGCGGCTCCCGCCGCCGCCGAGAACGCCGCGACCGCCGTGACCGGCGCCCGCACGGTGACCGCCGCCAGGATCGCGAGCACCGGCAGCACCGCGAACGGCGGCCCTGGGACGACCCGGAGGCGTGATGACGACCGACCTGTGGGAGTACCGTCCGGGCTCCCACCACAGCACCGACCTGACGCTGGTCGGCTACGAGGTCGAGGCGACCGACGGTCCGCTCGGCCGGGTCGAGCAGGATGCCGGGGACCATCTGCTGGTGGACACCCGGCCGTGGGTGCCGGGCGCCCCCGTGCTGGTCCCGGTCGGACTCGTGGCCCGGATCGACCACCTGGAGCTGGTGGTCCACCTCGACTGCCCACGCGCCCGGATCCGCTCCGCCCCGCCGCCCGCCGCGGTCGACCACACCGGAGGCGGCCTGACCGCGCACGGCCGGGCGGCCCTGGCCGACCACTACGTGCAGGACGAACGCCGGACCGGTACTCCCGGGCCCTGACGGAAACGGCCCGTACGGGGCCGCCGGGCCCCTTCCGGGACCGGAGCTGACGAGAGCGGGGTGGGACGGATGACCTTCGTCGTCCTCACCGGGCGGACGGTCGCGTTCCTGGTCGCGCCCGAGGGTGTCGAACAGGTGGAACTGACCTCTCCCTGGCAGGCGGTCGCCGAGGCCGGCGGCACGCCCCGGCTGCTCTCCACCCGTCCCGGGCGCGTCCAGGCCCTCCGGGGGCTGGAGCGGGCGGACACCTTCCCTGTCGACGACGTGGTCGGCGAGGCGGACCCGGCAGACTACGACGCACTGGTGCTGCCCGGCGGCGTCGCCGGCCCCGACCGGCTGCGGCTGGACCGGGCCGCCGTCGGATTCGTCCGCGACCTGTGCGCCGAGGGTCGGCCGGTCGCGGTGATCTGCCACGGCGCGTGGACACTGATCGAGGCGGACGCGGTGCGCGGACGCACGCTCACGTCCTGGCCCGGCATCCGCACCGACCTGGTCAACGCGGGTGCCCACTGGGTCGACGAACCGGTCCATGTCTGCCGCGACGGCCCCGGCGTGCTGGTCTCCGGCCGGAAACCGGCCGACCTGCCGGCCTTCGAGGAGGTGCTGGTGACGGAGTTCGCGCACGCGCCCGCCGGCAAGGGCCCGCCCCCGCCGTGGCCCACCGCCCACACGCCCGAACCCTCGCGCCACACCGCCGCCGGGCACCCGGCCACGGGGGAACGGCCCGCCGCGGAACGCCCGGTCACGGACGGCCCGGTCACGGAACTGCCCGCCACGGAACGGCCCGCCGCGGAACGCCCCGCCCCGCCCACGCCGGAGTAGTCACGGGCCGTTCGGCGGGCCCGGATCAGTCCCCGCGCAACCGCACGAAGGTCGCGGTCGCCGTCCGCCCGGTGACCGTCACCTCGGCCCGCAGCGGAGTGGCCAGCGGCCGGACGGCCCCGTACTGGGGATCGTGCACCGCGGGGCCCAGCAGGCCGGCCGCGGCCTCCGCCACCCGGCGCGACTGGAGCGGCGACAGCGGCGGGGACGACAACAGCACCCGTCCGTCGTCCAGCTCCAGGACCAGCGCGCGCGGCCGGGCCGGTGGTCCGGTCACGGCGCGCACCGTCGCGTCCAGGGTGTCGCCGCGCCGGTACTTGACCCAGACGTGGCCCGCGCCCCGCGCCCGGTAGCTCGAACCGGCCGCCTTGCAGACCAGCCCCTCCACCCCCGTGTCGGCCAGCCGCTCCATCCAGGCCAGCGCCTCCGCCCGGTCGGTGGTCGCCAGCACCGGCTGGACCGGCGGCGGCACGTCGGCCAGGGCGGCCAGCAGCAGCCGCCGCCGGTCGGTCAGCGGCAGCCGCCGGACGTCCCGGCCGGGCAGGGCCAGCAGGTCGAAGGCGACCAATCCGAGCGCCACGTCCTCCGAGGCCCGCGCCTGCCGGGTCCGCAGCAGTTCCTCGAAGGCGAACCGGCCGCCGCGCCAGGCGACCAGCTCCCCGTCCAGCACCAGTCCGGCGGGCAGCCGGGCGACGGCGGCGGCGATCGACGGGAAGTCGGCCGCGAGGTCCCGGCCCGAACGCGTCTGCAGGTACGGCGCGCGCTCCCCGCGGGCGAACGCCACGCAGCGGAAGCCGTCCAGCTTCAGTTCGTACAGCACGCCCGAACCGCCCAGCCCGTCCGCCGCCGGGACGGCCGGGACGGCGGCCGGGCGCATGACCTCCACCGGGGGCTCCAGGACGGCGGGGTCCGCCACGGCGGGCCGGCGCACCGTCCGGGCCGAAGCGGAAGCGGCGGCCGCGGGTGCGGTGGTGGAAGCGGTGGTGGAAGCGGGGCCGGTCGGTCCCGGGGCGGCGGTGGCGCGCGGCAGCGGGCGGGCCCGCTCCGGGTCGAGGAGCGGTGCATACAGGTCCCCGAGCCGGGCCAGCCGCTCCGGCACCTCGGCGATCGTGAACACCAGCGCCTCCGCCGACCGGGCCCGTCCCAGCTCCTCCCAGGTCAGCGGCGTCGACACCGTCGGCCGGTCCTGCGCCCGGACGGTGTACGGAGCGGCGGTGGTCTTCCGGGCGGCGTTCTGCGACCAGTCGACCAGCACCCGGTTGGTGCGCCGGGCCTTCGCCATGGTGTGCACGACCAGGTCCGGGTGGGCCGCCTCCAGCTCGGCCGCCAGCGCCTTGGCGTACCCGGAGACCTGCTGACTGGGCGTCGGCTCCAGCGGCACCAGCAGGTGCAGTCCCTTGCCGCCGGAGGTCTTCACCCACGCCTCCAGCCCGTCCTCCGCGAGGCGGTCGCGCAGCAGCCCGGCCACCGTCCGGCAGGTGAGGACGGTGGCTCCGGCGCCCGGGTCGAGGTCCAGCACCAACCGGTCGGCCCTCCCGGGCTCTGCCGCGTGCCACTGAGGGACGTGCAGTTCCAGGCAGCCCAGGTTCGCCGCCCAGAGCAGCGCGGCCCCGTCGTCCAGCACCACCTGACGGAGGTCCCCGCCGCTGCTCGGCACCTCGACGGTGCGCACCCAGCGGGGCGTCCCGGCGGGCGGGTTCTTGGCGATGAACACCTCGCCCGCCACGCCGTCCGGGCAGCGCAGGAACGACACCGGCCGGTCGCGCAGGTGCGGCAGCAGTGCGGTGTGGACGGCCGCGTAGTAGCGCAGCACCTCGCCCTTGAGGGTGCCGGTCCGCGGGAAGTAGACCTTGTCCAGGTGCGAGAGCGCGAGCGTGCGCCCGTCCACCAGCATCTGCGGCATCGCCGCCTCCGAGCCTGCACCGGTCGTCAGGCCCGGGCGGGCACGGCGTCCCGGCCGGGCCCCCTGCGGCCAGTCTGCCCGTACTCCCGATCCGGCGCGACCCTGCCCGGGGGAGCCGCCGACTCAGGGGCCGAGCAGCGCCAGCGCGGCCCGGAGCAGTTCCCCGTCGGAGGCAGGCTCCCGGTCGCCCGCCACCCCGGAGCGGAACAGGGCGGCTCCCTCCACCAGCATGACGAAGACCGCCGCGCGGGCCCGGCGCACCTGTTCCGGCAGCTCCGGCCGGGTCCGGGCCAGGAACGCCGCCACCTGCTCCCGGTACTCGTCGTAGAACCGCCGGACCGCGCCCGCCACCGCCGTGTCCCGCGCCGCGAGTGCCCACACCTCGGCGAACAGGCGCACCAGCCGGGCGTCCTCCTGCTCCGCCAGCAACGCCGTCACCAGTTCCCCGGCCCGGTCGTCCGTGCCCGGCGCCAGCAGCGGTGCCAGGCGCTCCGCCGAGCGGCCGAGCACCCGCTCCAGTACGGCTGCCACCAGGTCGGCGTGGGTGGGGAAGTAGTACTGCAGGTGCCCGAGCCGGACCCCCGCGGCCGTGGCCACGGCCCGCATCGAGAGTTCCGCCCCGCCCCCGGTGACCAGCACCTCCTCCGCCGCGTCGAGCAGTTCCGTCCGCCGCTGCGCCCCCTTCCGTCCCCGTCCGCCGGTCGCAGTTCCGGGAGACGGGTCCGGGAGGGGGTCGGGAAGCGGGTCGGGGGCGGCTTCGGCGTCGGGGCCGGGTGCGGAGGTCATGCGGCCGCCTTCGTGTCGTGGGCGGACCGGACCTCGACGGTGACGCCGAGGTCGGCCAGGTCGGGGAGGACCCGGGCGGGCCGGGGGGCCTGCTCGGGGAAGGCCACACCGACGGGCGGCGCGGCGCCGTCGGTGCCGAGGACGCGGCGCAGGGCGAGCAGGGCGCCGACGGCGGTGAGGTGGGCCTGTCCGGCGCGGTCCTCGATCACGGCGCTGAGGGTCCGGCCGGCGTGGGAGACGTCGACGCGTACGAGGGCGGTGCCGCCCTCGCCGGGGGAGTGGAGGAGGGCCCGGCGGGCGGGCTCCCACCGGTCGCCCCGGCCCCAGCGGAAGAAGCCGCTGTGCTTGGCTGCCAGCAGGGCGCGGGTGCTGGTCAGGGAGCTGAATCCGATCCGGGTGACGGCGGTCGCGGTGCCCAGGACGAGTGGCAGGGTGAACTGCTCCGGCGTGTCGATGCAGGCCACCCGGGTGGGGTGGGCGCCGACCCGGACGGTCCGGGCGTCGCTGAGCGGGGTGACCGGGCGGCGGCGGCCGTCACGGATCACCTCGTAGTCCAGACCGAGGCGGTCCATGAACTCGACGGAGTCGGCGCCCGCGCGGTCGGCGAGGTCCCAGCGGACGGCGGTCTCGACGCGCTCCGCGCCGCCGAGCCGCTCGGCCAGGGCGGCGGTGACCAGGCTGGTGACCCCGCCCATCCAGGCGGAGGAGAGCAGGACCGGGGCGGTCGGGCGCAGCAGGGCGGCCACGGTGGTGGCCCGCTGGAGCCGGGCCGTCCAGCGGGTGACGTCCACGTACGGGACCGCGCCCAGGACGGCGGCTCGCAGGACCCGGTCGTCGGGGTCGTTGACGACGCCGACGACGGCGCGCACCGCAGCCGTGAACGGCGCGGGGTCGGCGAGGTCCCAGCGGCGGAAGGCCGCGTGCGGGGCGCCGCCGAGCTGCTGGACGAGGGCGGCGGCGCGCTGTTCCGTCCGGCCGGTGAGCAGGACGGGGTGGTCGGCGGCGACCAGGCGGGCCAGCTCCCCGCCGACCGTTCCGTAGCCGCCGACCAGCAGGACGGGGCCGTCGGGGTCGTGGGTGAGGGCGTCGTGGACGCCTGCGGGGCGGGTGCCGGCGTGGTCGGTGCTGCCGGTGGCCGCGGTGGCTTCGGTGGTGTCGGAGGTGGTCATGAGAGAAAAATAGGTCACCCGACCTAAAAGGGGCGTTAGCTCGGCCGGCCGGCCCGGCCCGACACCAGTGCGTGGGCGTCCCCGACCAGGTCCTCGACCCGCTCCCAGTCGAGCGCCGGAAGATCGAGACGGACGCCGATCCAGCCCCGGTGGCCGACGTACGGGGGCCGGAAGAACAGGTCGGGCTCCTCGGCGGTCAGGAACTCCTGGGCACCGGCCGCCGCCGGGCACCAGAACGCGAGGCGGTCGTCGTGGTGGTGGTCGGCGAGCATCACGAACACCCGCGCCCGCCGGCCGGTGCCCGCGAACCAGGTCGGCTCGCCGTGGCTGACCCGCTCGTCGACCTCCGGCAGCGCCCGGCAGATCGCCCGCAGCCGTTCGACGGCGGCCGGGCCGCCGTCGAACGGTGCGTGGCCGGCCGGTGGGTGGTCGGCCACCGGGGTCACCCGGCCGACGGGCGGGGCGCGCCCGGGTAGTTTCCGAAGTGCCAGTGGTTGCCCTCCGGGTCGGCGGCGGCGAAGCCCCGCGACCCGTAGTCGGTGTCGGCGGGCGCTGCGGTGATCCGCGCCCCGGCGGCGACGGCCCGCGCGTGCACGGCGTCCGGGTCGGCCGTCACCACGTACGCGGTGAAGGATCCCGGACCGCCGGGCCAGGGGGCGGAGCCCTCGGGCGTCGGCCGCTCGGAGCCCAGCATCACCCCGCCGCCCTCCGGCCAGGCCAGCTCGGCGTGCGTGACGAAGTCGCCCTCGCCGTAGGCGACGACCTCCTCGAATCCGAACGCCTCCACCAGGTGGCGGATCAGCGCCCGGGCGTCGGCGGCCCGCAGGCTCGGCCAAACCTGGGGGGCCGGTGCGGCCCCGCCGCTCGCGGCCGCGGTGCTCGTGGCCCCGGTGTCGG
This sequence comes from Streptomyces sp. BE20, assembly GCF_036322525.1. Taxonomy (NCBI): domain Bacteria; kingdom Bacillati; phylum Actinomycetota; class Actinomycetes; order Kitasatosporales; family Streptomycetaceae; genus Streptomyces; species Streptomyces sp. BE20. The sequence goes on from NZ_JAQYWW010001005.1 coordinate 158,983, forward strand.
TGGTCTCGGTGTCCATGGCGGATGCCTCCTCGGGATAGCGGCGGCCGGGACGGGGCGGACGCCCGGCCGGTCGGCCGTCATGCGTCCCACTCTGGCGCCGCCACGACCGGCTCGCCTTGGACGTTTCGGAACTTCACCTCGTCCGAGCCCTCCTCGGCCAGCCAGACGCTCGGCGCGCACCCGGCCAGCGCACGGAACTCGCGGGCCAGATGCGCCTGGTCGAAGTAGCCGCACCGCACGGCCAGCTCCGCCAGCCGGGGCACCGGGCCGGTCGGGACCAGCAGCCGGCGGGCCCGGTCGAACCGGATCACCCGGGCCGCGGCCTTCGGGGTCAGCCCGGTCTCCCGGCGGAACCGGTCCTGGAGGTGCCGCCCGCTCCAGCCGGTCTCGCGGGCGAGGTCCGCGACCGGAAGCGCCCCGCCGCTGCGCCGCAGCACGTGCCAGGCCCGGACGACCTCCGGCGGCACCTGGCCGGACGGGCGCGCGAGCCGGAGCAGCGCGCCGTCCAGCGCCGCGAACCGCTCCGGCCACCCGGCCGCCGCCCGTACGGCGTCCTGGAGCCGTTCGACGGTCCGACCGAGCACGGCCTCGGCCGGCACGTCCAGCCCGGCGAGCTCCCCGGCGGGCAGACCGAACAGGGCGCGCGCCGCCAGCGGGTGTACCGAGAGCTGGATGCCGGACTGGCGGCCGTCGTGCGTGATCAGGGCCGGGGCGGTGTGCAGGCCGCCGACCAGGGTGGTGAAGCTCCCGGGGGGCTGCGCCGGGTCGGGGTGGCCCGCCATGGTGAGCGGCTCGTCCAGCGTGAGGATGAAGGTCAGGTACGGGGACGGCAGGCCCCGGTGCAGGGCGGGCGCCAGTCCGCGCTGGCGGTACCCCGAGTACCAGGCCACGTACGGGCGCAGGGCCGTCGCGGGCCGGGCCCGGACCGCCTCGTCCACCACGTCGCGGGTCGTCGTCGCTCCACCGGACGTACCGGCCGGCTGCTCCGTCACGCTTCCAGTATCGGCCCGTCCGGGCCCCGGCGGTGACCGGCCGGTCACCGGGCCCGCGGGCGGTGGGCTCGCGGGCCCGCGGCGTCGTGCCTATGGTGAACGCACCGGACTGCCCGGTGCTCGGGGGGAGATCCTGAGGAGGAGTCCCCGTGACGACTGCCCGAGACATCATGCACACCGGCGCCCAGTGCATCCGCGCCGACCAGACGCTCGCCGAGGCCGCCATGATGATGCGCGACATGAACGTCGGCGCCCTCCCGATCTGTGGTGACGACCAGAAGCTGAAGGGCATCATCACCGACCGCGACATCGTCCTGCGATGTATCGCCGAAGGGCGGGACCCGGCCGGGATGACGGCCATGGAACTCGCCGGGCACCTGCACTGCGTCAGGGCCGAGGACAGCATGGACGCGGTGCTGAGCAAGATGGAGCAGCACCAGATCCGCCGGATCCCGGTCATCGACGGCGAGCGGCTGGTCGGCATGATCAGCGAGGCCGACCTGGCGATGGGCCACCGCGACGGACAGCGCCTGACCGACCGGCAGATCATCGAGTTCATGGACAGCGTCTACATGAAGCGGTGACGCCGCGGTCCTGCCGCGCCCGGCCACAGGGGAGCCCCCGCGCCGGACGGCGCGGGGGCTCCCGTCGTCGTGCCGGTGTCAGCAGGTGAGCACCGGGGCGGCCCAGTCGGCGTGGTCGCTGTTGGTGCCGTCACCGCCGTCGGTGACGACCAGCCGCAGCTCGTTCGCCCCGGCCAGGTCGGCCGTCAGCCGCTTCGCGGGGGTCGCCGAGGTGACCCGGCCGCTGTCGGCGACCTTGACGTCGTCCTTGTAGATCTCGAACGAGACGGTGCCCCGGCCCTCCGCCTCGGCGTCCACCCCGACCTCGGTGGTGACCGAGGAGCAGGCGCCGCCGAGGTAGTAGACGATCTCGCTGAACGCGTTGACGCCCAGGCCCTTGGCGTACGTCGTGCCGGCGATGGTGATGGTCCGGCCGTCCCGGGCCTGGTTGCCGCCGTTGCTCATGTCCTTCTCGACCGGGCCCCAGCTGTTGCCCGCGGAGGACCAGGCGAGGTCGGAGAGCTGGTGCGTGCCAGCCGCCGGGCCGTTGCCGCAGGCGATCCGCGCACCCGCCCAGTCGGCGTGGTCCCAGCTGGTGCCGTCACCGGCGTCGGTGACCACCAGGCGCAGCTCGTTCGCGCCGGTGAGGTCGGCGGTCAGCCGCTTGGCCCGGTCCTTGCCGGTGAGCGTGCCGCTGTCGGCGACCCTGGTGCCGTCCCGGTAGATCTGGAAGACGACCGAACCGTTGCCGTAGGCCTCGTCGTCGACCCCCACGTCGGTGACGAGGTTCCTGCAGGTGCCGCCCAGGTGGAAGGTGATGTCGCTGCCGGCGTGCACGCCCAGGCCCCTCGGGTAGGCGGTGTCGCGGATGCTGATGGTCTGTCCGTCGCCCCGCTCGTGCTGGCCGTTGCTGCGGTCGCGCTCGACCGGGCCCCACATGTTGGTCACGGAGCCGAACGGCAGGTCACTGAGCTGGGTCATCCCGTTCGGCGGCGAGACCGGCGACCGCGGGGTGACGCGGAACATCGCGGTGCCGTGTCCGGGCACGACGGCGCTGAGGGTGCCGTCGCCGGTGGTGGACTTCTTCGACCACAGGTCCTTGACGGTGTAGGAGGTCGCGCCGCCGATGCCGACGGCCTGCGCGGTGGTGGTGACGGTCGTGTCGTAGGAGCCCTCGTTGGTCAGCGTGACCGAGCGGCTGCCGTCCGCCAGGGGCTTGCTCATGACCACGAGCCCGCCCTCCCGGGAGACCACCGTGCCCTGCCGGCCGAGCGGGTCCTGGTCCACCGCGATCACGTCGGTGTTGGTGAGGATCTCGAACGTCTCCGGCTCGGCGGTGCGCAGGTCGGTACCGATCATCAGCGGGGCGGCCATCTGGGCCCAGAGGCTGAAGTGGGTCCGGTACTCGGTGCCCGTCATGCCGCCGTTGCCGACCTCCAGCATGTCGGGGTCGTTGAACGCGCCGGGTTTGGCGTATCCGGCGAGGCCCTGGTTGGCCTGCGCGATGGAGATCATGCTCTGCCAGGTGTCGCTGATGTCCCCGGTGGTGCGCCAGGAGTTGCCGACCGGCTGCGCCCAGTTCCACGGGCCGGTGCTGCCCCACTCGCAGATGCTGTAGAGGATCGGGCGGCCGGTCTTCTTCAGCGCCTCGCCCATCGCCTTGTAGCGGGTCTGCGCGTTGACGCCCTGGTTGTTGCAGTTGTCGTACTTGAGGTAGTCCACACCCCAGGAGGCCCACAGGTTGGCGTCCTGCTGCTCGTGGCCGAGGCCGCCGGGGAAGCCCTTGACGTCGCAGGTGTGGTCGCCGGCGCTGGAGTAGATGCCGAACTTCAGGCCCTTGGCGTGGACGTAGTCGGCGAGGGACTTGATGCCGTGGGGGAAGCGCACCGGGTCGGGGACGAGGTTGCCGGCGGCGTCGCGGTCGGGCAGTGCCCAGCAGTCGTCGAGGTTGACGTACTGGTACCCGGCCGCCTTGAGGCCCTTGCTGACGAAGATGTCGGCGATGCCCTTGATCATCGCCTCGTTGAACTGCGCGCCGCAGTAGGTGGAGTTCCAGTTGTTGAAGCCCATCTGGGGCGTCAGGTTGAGGCCGTTGTCGAGGGCTGCCGCCGGGGGCGCGGCGGCGAGTTGGAGCCCGGTGGTCAGGGCGGTGCCGCCGGCCAACAGGGCGAGGGCGGTCAGCGCCGTCGCTGCGCGGCGGGCCGGCCTGCGGTTGGGGGATCGCACGAGTCCTCCATGGGGTCGGAACCGAACTGGCTGGTGCACAGGGAAGTTGGTTCGGGGAGGGCGCCGGGCGGCCGGAGGGCCGGGCCCGGCGCCCCTGGTGCGGGGGAGCGGGAACCATGGCTGTGCGGCTGTGCGGGAACGCGGGAGTGCGGGAGTGCGGCTGTGCGGGAGCGGTGGCTCAGGAGAGCAGCGTCCAGGCCTGGCCTGCGGCGGCCGGGTCCGGCGGGCTGATGACGACCGTGGAGGTCGGGGCGGCCTGCGGGGCGTTCAGGGCCAGCCCGGTGGCGACGTTGGTGATGGTCAGCGCGCCCGTCGCGGTGTCCTGGACGACCCGCCACTTCTGGTGCGGGCTGGCGGGGTCGTGCCGGTTGAGGACCCAGACGGCCCAGCCGGGCCCGTTGCCTCCGGTCAGCGTGCCGTGTACCTGGGTGTCGGTGCGGCAGTTGTCGGTGATGTGCACGGTGCCGTCGGGGTTGGGGCTGAACATCCACTGCTCCGAGGTGTGCCAGCTCCACCAGGTGTTGACGCCGACGGTCGAGCCGTCGGGCGAGCTGCAGGTGCCGCGCACCTCCAGGGCCTGGCCGCCGGTGCCCCCCGCGCTGATGCCGTGGTACCGGCCGTCGCCGATGACGGCGGCCGGGACGGTGGTCGGCAGCGCCTTGAGGCGGTACATGGCGACGCCGTGCGGGGCGACCTGGGCGCCGAGCGCGCCGGTCACGGTGCCGGTGGCCCCGGTCCAGAGCTCCTTGGACGTGTAACCCGGGCCGGTCAGGCCGAGTTCGGCGAGGGTGGTGGAGATCGTGCGGGAGCCGGCCGGGTCCTGGTTGACGAGCAGGACGGCCGTGTCGCCGTCCGCGAGGGGGCGCTTGAGGACGAGCGGGGCGGTGCTGCTGGTCGGCGGGGCGCCGACCAGGGTGGCGGGCTTGCCGAGACGGTCCTGGTCGACCGCGATGACGTCGGCGTTCTTGTAGATCGCCAGGGCGGAGTCGGAGATGCCGGTGGACCAGGTGTACCCCTCGTCGGTCCGCACGGAGTCCGCCGCGGTGCGCAGATCGGTGCCGGATATCAAGGGGGAGGCCATCATGGCGAGGATCGCCATCTCGCTGCGCGACTCGGTGTCGGTCATCGGCTTGTGGCAGGTGCAGTGGTCGGTGACCCCGTACAGGCCGTACGGATCCTGCCAACCGGCGAACATCATGTCCATGTCGTTCCAGCTGCCCGGCCGGACGTTGCCGGGGTAGCCGAGCGAGGTCCGCAACTGTCCGTTGTACAGCACGCCTTCGAGGTCGGGGCCGCGGTCGCCGCCGATCCGGCAGAGGCTCGCGACCTGGCCGCACCAGACGCCGGTCGGCGCGTACCCGGGCGCCTCGCGGGCGGGGGTTCCGGCGGCGACCACCACCGGATCGGTACGGGCCGGGTCGTCGCCGGCCAGCAGGTGGGGCACGCCGGTGTGGACGGGCTGGGCGGAGACGCTGAGGGTCACCCGGGGGCTGTTCCGGGCGGCCGAGGCGGCGTCCAGGGCGCGGCGGAAGTCCTGGACCCGGGCGTAGATCGAACGGGTGAGCTCCCTGCCCTGGCCCTGGGTGCCGTAGTTGTGGCCGTCGGGACCCAGGACGGGCGGCCCGTAGGGGCAGTCGTCGTACTTGACGAAGTCGACGCCCCAGGCGACGAAGTCGGCGGCGTCGACGCTCTCGTGCCCCAGGCTGCCGGGACGGCCCTGGCACGTGGTGTACGTGGTCGTGGCGTAGAGACCGAACTTCATGCCCTTGCGGTGGGCGTACCAGGACAGGTACTCGATGCCGTTGACGGTCCGGCCGTCGACGACGCGGGAGGGGAAGCGGTCCGGGTGGGGCACCAGGTGGCCGGTGGTCGGGTCGGACCCGGTGCCGTCGGTGCCGCTGACCGGGTTGCCCGCGGCGTCGTAGAGCTGCATCGCGCCGTAGGAGTTCTTGACCAGGTCGGTGCTCTGGCCGTCGCGGTGGCCCACTGACCAGCCGTCGTCGACGGTGACGGTGTCATAGCCGGCGGCGACCAGGCCGCGGGAGGACATGAAGTCGATGGTCTGGACGACCTCCTCCTGGGTGACGCCGGTGCCGAGGGTGTTCCAGGAGTTCCATCCCATGGGCGGGGTGGGGGCGAGTCCGCCGTCCTGAGCCGTACCCGTCGCCTCCGGAGAGGTCGGGCCGGCCTGTCCGGCGCTCGGGGCGCGGCCGGTGGCGGCCGTCGCCGCGGCGGGACCGAGGGCGGTCGCGGCCAGCCCGGACGCGGCCAGGGTGAGGGCGAGCAGAGTGCGCGGCAGGAGACGCGGCGCGGGTCTGCGCATGGGTGCTCCAAGGTGGGTGGGGGAGCCAGATGGTGCTTTCTGTCTGTTTTTCAAACGGAAAGCAACGCAGCATAGGCATGCCCGTGAGGCGCCCTCAAGAGGTGTGCATGGACCTGTCCATTCGCGACTTGCTTGTCCCATATGGCATGTCACGGCTCGATCTCGACAGCTGCCAGGGCTTGACGGCGAGCACATGCAAGGTGTGATATTTCACATGACGTTTGAATGGGTTGGGTTCTGATGGATTGAGGCGGTCCGTTGTGGCGCGAACCAGCGGTGGGACCGCAGGCCGTTCGGGCTGCCCGGGAGGTCGGGACGGCGCGGCCGGCCTCCGGCCGCCGGGTGTGCGCGGCGTCCCGGCCCGGCCTGCGCCGAGGGCGGTCTCGTGCCACGGGTCGGCGCAGGCCGGGGCGACCGCGTGAAGGGTGTGACGAGGGCGCTCGACGCCGCCGTCCCCGGCGTCCGGGAACGGCGGCGCGGTCTCATCGCCGACGGCGCCGACTCGGTCCGGCGGAACGGCGCCCGGCCGCCGCTGCCGGTCGGGCGGTCATGCCTCCGGCAGCGGTGCGACGACCAGCTCCCCGACGGTCTCCGCGAGCGTGCTGCGGGCCTGGGCGTTGAGTTCCGAGTCCGTGACGAAGACGTCGATCTCGTCGAGCGTGGCGAAGCCGCTGAGCGCGACGACCCCCCACTTCGTGTGGTCGGCCACCACGGCGACCCTCCGGGCGGAGGCGACCAGCGCCCGGTTGGTCTGGGCCTCCGCGAGGTTGGGCGTCGTCAGGCCGGCCTTCTCGGACACCCCGTGGGCCCCCAGGATCAGCAGGTCGACGTGGAGGGACTGGACGGCCAGGTCGGCCAGCGGGCCCACCAGCGCGGCGGACGGCGTCGGCGAACCGCCGGTCAGCAGCAGCGAGGGCGAGCCCGGCTCACCCTTCTCACCGGCCGAGCGGATCAGCTCGGCGACGGGCAGGGAGTTGGTGACCACCGTGAGCCGCGGCACGTGCAGGAGCCTGGCCGCCACCGCGTAGGCGGTGGTCCCCGCCGCGATGGCGATCACGCTCCCCGGCTCGACCAGCGTCGCCGCGGTCTCCGCGACGGCGGCCTTGGCGGCGGACTCCAGACCGGACTTCGCCTCGAAACCCGGCTCGTCGATGGCGGTGCCCGAGGCGGCGACCGCGCCGCCGTGCACCTTCTTCACCACACCCGAACGCTCCAGCGCATCGAGATCGCGGCGCACGGTCATGTCGGAGACGCCCAGCTGATCGACCAGCTCGGCGACGCGCACGGCCCCGCTGCGGCGCACCATCTCGGCGATCAGCGCCTGACGCTGGTGGGCCAGCAGCCCGGTGTCGGCCAAGACCCGACTCCCCTCACCCTGGTAGAACATCGGAAGCGAACAGGCCCCAAAGGATAGTCAACCCGGTGGGGTCGCGGCCGGTCGGGGCGGGAAGCCGCAGGCGGGAGCGCCGCCCCGGAGTGTCCCGGATGGCGAATATCCGATCGGCCCGGTCGGCGCAGTCGCCAGAATGGCCGTATGGGAAAGACATACGAGAAGATCGACGGCCGCCTGCGCGGGTTCATCGAGCGACAGCCCGTGTTCTTCGTCGCCAGCGCTCCGCTGGCGGGCGAGGGGCACGTCAACGTCTCGCCGAAGGGACGGGCGGGGACGCTGGTGGTGATCGACGAACTCACCCTCGCCTATCTGGACTTCGGGGGCTCCACGGCGGAGACGCTCGCCCATGTTCGGGAGAACGGGCGGGTCACGCTGATGTGGTGCGCGTTCGACGGGCCGCCGACGGTCGTCCGGGTGCACGGGAAGGGCGAGGCGGTGTTCCGCGACGACCCGCGGTTCGCGGGGCTGCTGGGCGAGTTCGACCCGGCGGTCGACGGGGCGGGGCTGCGGGCGATCGTGCTGGTGGTGGCGGAGCGGGTCAGCGACTCCTGCGGGTTCGCGGTGCCGCTGATGGACTACCAGGGTGACCGCGACCTGCACACGCAGTACTTCGGGCGGAAGACCGACGAGGAGTTCAACACCTACTGCGAGGGCAAGCCGTACGTCGGCACCAGCCTCGACGGGCTGCCCGCGCTGCCGCTCCCCCTGCCGGCCCGGCCCGCGTGACCACCGGCCCGCGCGACCGGCCCGCGTAACCGGTCCGGGTCGGCGGCTCCGGTCAGGAGAGCGGTTCCGGCCGCGCGTGGGAGCGGTGGAGGTCGCGGAGCAGGGCGATCTCCGCGCCGTGGTGCAGCAGCTCCTGGTTGACCCACCAGACGATGTCGAGGAACGGATCCTCCGGGTCGCTGCCGTACGGGTACGCGCTGTGGCCGACGGTGTCGAGCGCGGCGTCGTCGGTCGCGAGGAGCGTCGCCCGCCAGGCGCCCGCCGCGCTGTCGAAGCCCTTGACCGCGGAGTCGGCGTCGCCGCTCACCGGGTGGTCGTCCCTGGTCAGCGAGCGGGTGCCGGTCGTGTGGTCGGCGCGCAGCGCCAGCATCTCGGTCAGGTGGCTCAGTCGCCAGGCGAGGGTGGTGAAGGGAGGCGGGACGGGGTGCGGGGCCGGTGAGGCGTCGCGGCCCCAGGTGCCGGGGCCGACGAGCAGGGCGGCGCGCTCCCCGGGGCCGTCCGCGTGGCGGCGGACCGACCAGCAGCCGGGGACCGGCTCCCAGAGGTACTCGTCGTCGGTGAGCGGCCCGACCGGGACGTCCGTGCCGTTGCCGCTGTCCATCACCGGTCCGGCCAGCCGGTCGGAGAGGCGGCGGTGCGCGAAGTCGAACTGTTCCAGCAGGGGGACCAGACGTGCGGGCAGGGTCATCCGGACGTTCCTCCGATGGGCGCGCGCGTGCGAGCTGTGCGCCGGGCGCGGGCAGGGGCGCGGCACCGGACCGTCCGGTCCGACTGGCCGAACCCTTCCACAGCGGCGGCCGGGCGGCGACACCTTTTCGGGTCCGTCTCGCGCGTGGTGTGGGTTTTGCGCATCCGTGGGGGTGTGGGGGGGATGCACGACGCCGCTGGACCTGACCGGTGGTGTGGTCGGTGCAGCGGCGTTGTCGTGGGCCGGGTGGGTGGGTTGCCCGGTGGGTGGGGTGTGTGGGGGTGGGGTGTTACTTGGTGAGGCCGGCCTTGACGGAGCAGACGGGCCAGGCGCCGGGGCCCTGGGCGGCGAGGACCTTTTCGCCGATGGCGATCTGCTGGGCCTTGGTGGCCTGGTGGGCCTGGGGGGCGTAGGTGGTGCCGCC
>NZ_JAQYWW010001006.1:0-518 GCF_036322525.1 Streptomyces sp. BE20
GGGGGCAACCCCCCCCCCCACCACGCGCCCAAAAAAAAAAAACACCCCAAAAACAACCACAAAAAAAACCAAAAACCCACCCCCCCACACAAAAAAAAAAAACAACAAAAAAAAAAAAAAAAAAAAAAAAACAAACAACAACACACACCCAACAAACCACAACCACACACCACCAAACACACCCCCCAAAAAAAACACAAACCCAAAAAAAAAAAAAACAAAAAACCAAAAAACAAAAACACAAAACCACAAAAAAAAAAAAAAAAAAAAAACAAAAAAAAAACAAACAAAAAAAAAAAGCGCCCCCCACCAAACACCAAAAAAAAAAAAAAAAAACAAAAACCACCCCCCACACCCCCGCGCCCCCCCGCCCCCCCCGCCCCCCCCCCCCCCCCCACCTCACCCCCCGCCCGCGGGGCCCCCCCGGGGGGGGGGCGGGTGGACACCTCCACCGGGTGGGCGGGGGGGCCCGCCCCGCGGGCGCCCCCGCGGGCCCCCCGCCCCCCCCCCCCCCCCCC
>NZ_JAQYWW010001007.1:0-369 GCF_036322525.1 Streptomyces sp. BE20
CGCATCTCCGTGACGTCGACCGAGGCCACGGTCACACCGGCGTGGACCCGGGAGTCCAGCAGGCCGTCCGACTCCAGGCCCTTCCCCGCCTCGCGGATGGCGTTCTTGGGGTTCCCGAACGTGCGCGGCGGCGCGGGGGTGTTGGTGGGGTGGGCGGGGGGGTGGTGGGGGTGGTGTGGTGGGGGGGTGGGTGGGGTGGGGGGGTGGGTGTGTTTTTTTTTGTGTGGGGGGGGGGGGGGGGGGGGGGGGGGGGGGGGCGGGGGGGGGGGGGGGGGGGGGGGGCGGGCCGGCGCCGGGCGGCGGGCGGGGGCGGCGCGGCGGTCGGGCGGGGGGGCGCCCCCCGCCCGGCCGCCCCCCCCCCCCCCCCCC
>NZ_JAQYWW010001008.1:0-338 GCF_036322525.1 Streptomyces sp. BE20
GTCGCGGCGCAGGGCGGCGACGGCGACCGTGTCGGGGCCGCTCTCGCGGGCGATCAGCGCGGTCAGGACGCCGTCGGGGCCGAGTTCGAGGACCCGGTCCGCGTCGAGGGCGGTGACGGCGTCGGCGAAGCGGACCGGGCGCCGGACCTGGTCGACCCAGTACTCCGGGTCCGACCACTGACCGGGCGTCACGGCCTCGCCCGTCACCGTCGAGACGGCGGGAAGTACCGGGTCGTGGAAGGCCAGACCGCTCACCACGGCCCGGAACTCCGCCAGCATCGGCTCCATCAGCCGGGAGTGGAACGCGTGACTCGTCCGCAGCCGGGACGTCTTCCAAC
>NZ_JAQYWW010001009.1:0-351 GCF_036322525.1 Streptomyces sp. BE20
GGGACGAGACCAACACCGACCTCACCGCGCCGGCGCCGCTGGTGGTGAGTCAGGTCGCCGGGTGCTAACTGGTCGGCTCGCCCGTCAGGTGGACCCCGTGGTAGGGGGCGAGCGGCAACGAGGTCACGTTCTCGTTGTCGGTCAAGAACCAAGATCCGACGATCGTCGGGTAGGTACAGATTGTGCAATGCAGTGTAGATCTCGGGGGTCGCCGAAAGAATAAATCGGCGGGGGGGGGGGGGGGGGGGGGGGCGGGGGGGGGGGGGGGGCCCTGGCCGGTGGCGGTCCCCGCGGCCCACCGCGCCGGGCGGGGGGGGGGCTTTGGGGGGGCCCCCCCCCCCCCCCCCCCCC
>NZ_JAQYWW010001010.1:0-310 GCF_036322525.1 Streptomyces sp. BE20
CCGGCTGCCGCGCAGCCCGGCCGGCTCGAGACCGGCGCGCTCGACGGACTCCCAGCAGGACTCCAGCAGCAGCCGCAGCAGCGGGTACATGGCCAGCGCAACGCGCGGCGATAACCCGAAGAAGCCGGCGTCGAACTCGTCCGCCGGGTGGAGGAATACGCCCCTGCGGGTGTACCATGTGCCGGTGTGGTCCGGGTCAGGGTGGTACAGCCCCGCGACGTCCCAGCCGCGGTGGTCCGGCCAGTCGCCGATGGCGTCCTCACCGCGCTCGACCAGCTCCCACAGCCGCTCGGGCGAGTCCACCCCGCCC
>NZ_JAQYWW010001011.1:0-360 GCF_036322525.1 Streptomyces sp. BE20
AGGACGACCTCGTCGCGCAGGGCGAGGCGTTGGGGAGCGCTGTGGGTGTCGTTGGCGGGGCCGGGCCGGGCCGCGGCCGCGATCACGGGGTCCTGGTCGACGTCGATCGGGCAGCTCGGGCCGTTACGCCGGGGGGTGAGGTGTCGGTGGACGTTGACGGGGGGGGTGTGGGGGGGGGGGAGGGGGCGAGGTGGGGGGGGTGGGGGGTGGTGGGGGGGGGGGGGGGGGGGTGTTTTTTTTTTTTGATTTTTGGTCGGCCCCACCCCCGCCGTCGGGGGTGGGCGGGTTTTGTGGGGGGCGCCCGCGCCCGGCCTCGGCGTGATGCGGGCCTTCGGCTACCGGCCGGACGACCGGCTGCTG
>NZ_JAQYWW010001012.1:0-373 GCF_036322525.1 Streptomyces sp. BE20
AGGCGGGGTCGAGGGTGAGGGCGGCGGTGAAGTCGGCGACGGCTTCCTCCAGCCGGCCGGTCTGGCGGTGGGCCTCGCCCCGTTCGGCGAACGCCCAGGCGTACTCGGGGTTGAGGGTGAGGGCGGCGGTGAGGTCGGTGATGGCTTCGTCGGGTCGGCCGGCCTGGCGGTGGGCCTGGCCGCGCGAGCCGAGCGCCCAGGCGTGGTCCGGGCTGAGGGCGAGCGCCCTGTCGAAGTCGGCGACGGCTTCCTCCAGCCGGCCGGTCTGGCGGTGGGCCTCGCCCCGTTCGGCGAACGCCCAGGCGTACTCGGGGTTGAGGGTGAGGGCGGCGGTGAGGTCGGTGACGGCTTCGTCGGGTCGGCCGGCCTGGCG
>NZ_JAQYWW010001013.1:0-414 GCF_036322525.1 Streptomyces sp. BE20
ACCCCCGCCTGCGCGGGGACGACGCGCCTTGGGGGGTGCGTGGGAGCGCCGAGGGCGGCTGACCCCCGCCTGCGCGGGGACGACGCCACGCCCGCCGATCGCTCGCCCGCCGAGGGCGGCTGACCCCCGCCTGCGCGGGGACGACGTGGTCGCTGTCGCGGTGCGGGTCGTCCAGCACGGCTGACCCCCGCCTGCGCGGGGACGACCCTTCGTGACCTGCACCGTTCTGGCGGCTTTGCTACTTCTTGACCGGCCTGAAGCAGGCTCCGGGCTGGCCTGTTGAGGTCTCAAGGACCTGCGTCCATCGGGGCAGACATCGTCGAGATCACACCCCGTCTCCACCGCCCCCGCCTGCGCGGGGAGGACCTGCTCGTGGGCGGTGCTCATCGGACGGACTCCGGCTGGCCCCCGCCT